>VBJP01000168.1 GCA_005880165.1 Chloroflexota bacterium
AGCGATGACGTACAGGAACTCTTCCCCGGCATGGTGGTAGCTCCCCTCGCTGCTGGCGCCTGGGGCAAGGCGAAAGAGCTGCGGCTCCAGGACAGCAGCGGACTCGGCGAGCTGCTCGATCCGGACCATGTCGTCGGCCAGCTCGATGACGGGCCGCCGCCCGGCGCGCACCAAGCGCTTCGCCCGCCGAGGGCGCGCGAACAGCTCGGCGAGCGTGGTGCCGTAGGCGCTGGTGAGCTGCTGCAGGCTGGCGACGCTGGTCCCGGACGTCCCCCGCTCGACGGCGCTCAGAAAGCTGACCGAGAGGCCGGCAGCGGCAGCTGCGTCGCGCAGGGAGAGCCCACCCGCCTCGCGCAGGCTCCGGAGGCGCTGCCCCTGGCGGTATCGCGGGCTGTCCGGCGCCGCGGGCGCATCGGTCGAAAGGAGGCGCTTGATCCCCGGCGCGTTCACGCGCTCCTGCCGCATCCGGCTTACGCGGCCCAGCAGATCGAGGTCCTGGTCGCTATAGAGCCGATAGCGGCCGGCGCTGCGCGTCGGACCAACGAGCCCCTCGCGCTCCCAGCGTCGCAGCGCGCTCGCCGAAACCCCAACCCTCCGCGCCGCTTCGCCAATCCGGTATCGAGGGCCCGGCTCCCCGACGACGTTCACGGAGGGCGCGTGGGGATGGCGCGCTGCCAGCAGCGCGGTCACGGCGCGCGGCTCGGGACGAGCTGGCGCCTGGCCTGTCGGCGCTGCCAGATGACCTGCGCCGCGATCGCGAGGAAGGCGACCACGAAGATCAGCGTGCCGAGGACGTTGACCTCAGGAGGCACGCCGAGTCGGCTGACGCCGTACACCCACAGCGGGAAGGTGATCGTCTTGCCCGCGACGAACGAGGTGATCACGTAGTCGTCGATTGACAACGCGAAGGCCAGCAGGGCAGCAGCCAGGATCCCGGGAAAGATGAGCGGGAAGGTGACCTTGCGAAAGGTGGTCCACTCGTCGGCGCCCAGGTCCATGGCCGCTTCCTCGAGCCCGCGATCGAAGCCCTGCAGGCGGGCCCGGACCGTCACCACCACGTAGCTGATGTTGAACATCACGTGGGCGATGATGATCGTGAGCAGGCTGCGCGAGATCCCGAGGGAGACCCACAGCGAGAGCAGCGAGGCGCCCATGATGATCTCGGGCGTCGCCATCGGCAGGAAGATCAGGATGTTGGTCGTGTTGCGACCCACGAACCGGTACCGCGTCAGCGCCAGGCCGATGAGCGTGCCAAGGATGGTGGCGAGGATGGTCGAGACGACCGCAACGATGAGGCTCTGCAGCATCGGGTTGGTGATGTCCGGGCGGCTCCAGACATCGATGTAGTTGTGCAACGTGAATCCCTGCCAGGTGATGTTCTGGCGGCCGCGCGGGTTGTTGAAGCTGAACGCGATCATCACCGCGATCGGCAGGAACAGGTACGCCACCGCCAGCGCGGTGTAGACCGGCAGCACCAGCCGCGAAAGGCGGGCACGTAGTGGTGGCTGGTAGCTGGTCGCCGGCGCGTCGCTGGCGGAGAGCGGGATCGTGACGGGGGTTGCGGTCATCGGCTCATGCGCTCATCCGCTGGTCAGCTCGTCGGAGCCCACCAGACGGGCGTAGACCAGGACCATGACCAGGATCGCAGCCATCAGCACGAAGCCGAGCGCCGATGCGCGCGGGTAGTCGTTGAAGTCCAGGAAACGGCTCTGGATGACGTTGCCGATCATGGTCGTCTCCCGGCTGCCGAGGATCGTGGCGTTCACGAAGTCGCCCACCGACGGGATGAAGGTGAGCAGCGAGCCGGCGAACACTCCGGGCATCGAGAGCGGCAGCGTTACGCGAAGAAACGCCTGGAACCGCGAAGCGTAGAGGTCATTGGCTGCCTCTACCAGCCGGTGGTCGATCTTCTCCAGGGCCACGTAGAGCGGCAGGACCATGAATGGCAAGAAGTTGTAGACCAGCCCGGAGATGACCGAGATCGGTGTGGCGATCAGCCCGAAGCCGTCTGGAAGCAGTCCCCATGCCTTCAGCGTGCCCAGCAAGAAGCCCTGATCGGCCAGGATCAGCTTCCAGGCCAGGGTGCGGATGATGAAGCTGGTGAAGAAGGGCAAGATCACCAGCAGGAGCAGGATGTTTTTCACCCGGCCACCGCGGAAGGCGATGGTGTAGGCCATCGGGTAGCCGATCAGCAGGGTGAGGACCGTGACGATGATCCCGTACTCGAAGCTGCGCAGGAACTGGGTCGCGAACTGGCTGATCGCCTCCGGATAGATGCCGAAGTTCCAGGTCAGCGCGTAACCGGTCCCCAGTGACCCGGTCTGGAGGCTGATCGAGGCCATGACTGCCATCGGGACCACGAAGAAGATGAGCAGCCAGAGGCCGCCCGGGACCAGGAACAGGTACGGGATCGCCCAGCGCAGCCGGCGGATCGCAGCCGTCATGGCCCCGACTCCTGCGAAGGCCTGGCCGTCCCGTCGCCCGTGGTGGAGCGGTCGCTCAGCCGGTCCGCACCTGCTCGAAGACCGAGTTCCACGCCAGCTCTTCCGTCTCGGTCAACCGCTTGTAGTTGAAGACGTGCGTGAGCTGGTCGGGCGTCGGATTCACCGTCTTGGCCACCACCCGCAGCTGAGCGGCGGTGGTCTTGTCACCCTTCGCCTCGGCGGCATCGGCGTCCTTGCTGATCATGTCTGGCACGCCCTTCACCGGGCTGAAGTAACCGATGTACTCGGAGAGCGGCACCGCGTTGGCAGGGTCGTACCAGAAGTTCATCATCATGTGCGCGTCGACCGGATGGGCCGCCTTGTTGGGAATGGCCATGTTGTCGACCCAGCGCATCCCGCCGGACTGCGGGATCACGAACTTCACGTCCGGGTTGTCGTAGAGCTGCATCTGTGTCACGTCGCCGGACCACGCGATCGTGATCCAGAGGTTCTTGTTGGCCAGCTCGTCGTAATAGTCGTTGCCGTAGAAGCTTCGGAACTGTCCGGTCTTGGCGGCCTTGAGGAGCTTGTCGCCCGCCTTCTGGACGTCGGCGACCGTCGCCTCTTCCGGCTTGACGTCGATCGACAGCAGCGCCATGCACATGGTGTCGCGCATCTCGCTGAAGAGACCAACGTGGCCCTTGAAGGCCGGGTCGAGCAGGTCGTCGAAGGTCGTGATCTCGCGCTTGGTGAGCTTGGGGTTGTAGCCGATGCCGGTGATCCCCGACTGCCACGCCAGGCTGTACATGTTGTTCGGGTCGTACCAGGGGTTCACATACAGCGAGTCCGCGTTCGCCGCGAAGTTCGGCACCTGGCTCTTGTCGATCCGCTCCAGGTAGCCGAACCGGATCATCTTCTGGATCATCCAGTCGGTCATCACGATCAGGTCGTAGGCGGTCGTGTTCCCGGCCTCCAGATCAGGCTGGATCTTGCCAAAGAACTCCTCGTTGTCGTTGATCGCCTCGGTGTAGCTGACCTTGATCCCGGTGGCCTTCTCGAATTTCTGGATGGTCGGGTACTTGCCCTTCTCGTCGATGTCGATGTAGGCGGGCCAGTTCGCCCAGTCCAGCAGGCCGGCGGCCTTTGGAATTGGGGTCGGCGCTCCTCCGGTCGAGCCCGATGGCCCAGCGATGGGCGTCGAGCTGCTCAGTGGCTTGATGCCGCACGCAGCCAGGATCGCCGGCAGGGAGAGGGCGCTCCCCAGGACGAGGCCTCCACGGCTGGCGCGCCGCAGGAAGGACCGCCGCGATATCTGCCCCTCGGCAACCAGCCGAGCGATCGCCTGCTCGATCCGGGTCTCGTCGCGCCGCTCAGTCATCGATCTCTCCTTCTGGGCTATGCGGGTCCACGGGCTGGTGTTCGTGTGGCCCTGCGATCACAAACGTGTGCTGGGCCTTCCAGGTCAAGCGGACACGCTGGCCGCCGGCCAATCCTTGGCGCGAGCCGCTCGTCTCGAGGTTCTGGGCATACACCGTCATGTGCTGGCCGGTGCTCATCTCGACCAGGTACTGCGTGCTGACGCCCACGTAGCTGGCGTCGAGGATGGTGCCGTCGATGGTGTTGAGCCCTGGATCGGGGGTGTGGGTTGTGCCGTCGCCGAGCGCAGTGACGCGCAGCTTCTCCGGCCGCACGCCGATGCGCACCTCGCTCGCGCCGTTGACCCCGGATGCGGGCGCCTCGAGCACCGTCCCGTCGCCGAGCTTGACGGTGAGCATTGCACCATCTCGGCCGGCAACCGTCCCGTCGAGCATGTTGCTGACGCCCAGGAAGCCCGCCACGAAGGCGGTCATCGGCCGCTCGTAGAGCTCGTCGGGCGCGCCGAGCTGCTCGATCTGGCCGTGGTTCATGACCGCGATGCGATC
>VBJP01000177.1:0-1586 GCA_005880165.1 Chloroflexota bacterium
CCCGCCGGAGGAAGCGTCCGACTGATCGACCCCCGACGCCCGGGCCTTGCCGGCAGGGTGCGCAACCGCCTAGAGTGCACCGGTCCCGATTGCGAATCCTCCCGAGCTGGAGACAGATTCGGTGTTACCGAGCGACACCCAACCGCTGGTCTTGGATCCCGTCGTGCGCCAGGCGATCCTGCTCCTGGCGCTCTACCTGAGCACCGCGCTGGGCGGCGTGCTGGCATTCGTGTATGAAGCCCGATTCGGGCGGCTGGGCCTCGCGGTGGCGGTGACCTCCGGCGTGCTGATGCTCACAACGACGGCGCTCCGCGCACCCATCCTGGTGCCGATCGCGCTGCTCGGCCTCGCCTGCACGGCACAGGCCGGACGTTCCATCGCGCGAGAACGCGCCAACCGCTGAGTCCCCGCGGGGCCCTTCGCCGGAGCCGGCGCATACTGGCGGCTGGGCACGCAGCGTGTGAGCGCGATGATCCCCGCCCTCCAAGCCCGCGACGTCGGGCGCGAATATCTCGATCAGCCCACCCTCGATGCGGTTGAGCTGCATCGCAACCTGCGCGAGATGGCGATGCTCAATCGGCTGCCCGGGGGAGTGGAAGCCAGCCGACGCGCCATCGAATGGCTCCTCGACGGCGCCGGGGCGATGGTCGTCCTCGACGTCGGTACTGGCTCGGGAGATCTCCCGGCCGCGCTTGCGCGTCATCACTCGCCGCGCGCACTCCACGTCCTGGCGTGTGACCTGCGGGCGGACGTCCTCGAATACGCGACGCGACGGCTGGCCCGTGTCGCCCACGTCCAGCTGCTGGAGGCCGATGCCCGGCGCCTCCCGCTCGCCGACGAGAGCGTCGACGTCGCGCATGCCTCCCTCCTCGTCCATCACCTGGACCCTCCGGACGCCGTGCGGGCCCTTGGCGAGATGCGTCGAGTGGCGCGCCGGGGAGTGGTGGTGAACGACCTGCGCCGTGGACGCGTTGCGTATGCAGCCACGGCCATGACCGTCCTGGGCCTCGCCCGCGGGCCCTACACGCTCACGGAGCTCGACGAGCTTGCGGCTTCCGCGGGACTTCGCCGGGTGCGCCGCTCACCGGCGTTCCTGCCGCGCGTAGTAACCGTGTACCGATGACGCTTCCCTCGAGCTGCGAGATCCTCGTCGTAGGGGCCGGGCCGGCCGGATCCGGGCTGGCGACGGCCCTGGCCCATGCCGGGCGCGACGTGCTCCTCGTCGAGGCGCGACGCCATCCCCGGACCAAGACCTGCGCCGAGTACGCGAGCCCGCGCGTCGCGGAGGAGCTGGCCAGGCTCGGGACGCCGGCGAGGGAATGGCAACGGTGTGCGGTGCCGCTGCGGGGCATGCAGGTGATCGTGGGCGAGGATTCGTTCGGGCTCCGTTACGCAGACCATGGAGGGAAGCGGACGGCGTGGGGCCTCGACCGTCCTGGCTTCGACGCGCTTCTCGCGGCGCAGGCCGTGGAGGCGGGAGCAGTCGTGGCCGAGCGCGTGGCGTTTCGACGACCGCTCATGACGGACGGCAAGGTAACGGGTGCGGTCCTGCGCGATGCCGAAGGCACCCACGAGGTTCGAGCGCG
>VBJP01000177.1:1613-6223 GCA_005880165.1 Chloroflexota bacterium
GGCGCGTTCTGGCGCCGCGCCGCCTGGGCCTCGTGGGCCGGTACGAAGGGGTGCCGGAGCTCGACTGGCATGGCGAGATGCACGTTGGGAACGGGTATTACATCGGCCTGGCGCCGGTCCCGAATGGACAGCTGAACGTAGGCATGGCGCTGCCGCTGCCGAGTGATGGCGATGGGCGGCTTCCAGCCCAGCAGCGCTTCGAGTCGGCGATCACCGGCCTGCCCGCCGTGGCTGCCCGCCTGCGGGGATCCCGTCGCCTGACGCCCATCCATGGCGCAGCGCCCATCGGTCATCGCGTGACTCGGGTCGCCGGAGATGGCTGGTTGCTGGTCGGGGACGCGGCCGGGTTCATCGATCCGTTCACGGGGGAGGGGATCTATCGCGCGTTGCGCTCGGCCCGTCTGGCCGCCGAGGCCCTGGGGAGACCCGATGCCAGTGTCGCGCAGCACTACGTCGCTGCGCGTCGTGCCGGGTTTGCCTCCAAGGACGCGCTCACCTGGCTCATCCAGGGGATGCTGGCCGCTCCGCCCCTGCTCTCCTATGCGGTCCGCCGCCTTGGCGCGCGACCGCGGCTCGCAGAGGTGCTCGGCGGCGCGCTCGGTGACTGCCGCCCGGCGACCGATGCGCTATCTCCCGTCGCCCTGATTGCAATGCTGCGACCGTGAGAAGCGCGCTACGCATCCGGATGGACGCGCCGCTCGAGCGCGTCTTTGCGCTCGCCGCGGACGTCGAGCGCTGGCCTGAGTGGTTGCCGCACTACCGCTACGTTCGCCGCCTGCCGAATCGCGCCGGCGAGCGCCGATTTGCGATGGGCGCCCGCCGCGGCCCGATTCCCGTCCGCTGGGAGGCGATCCAGCGGCCGCATCCGTCCGAGGGCGTCATCGAGTTCGAGCACACCGGCGGCGTGACTCGCGGCATGCAGGTCGCCTGGCGCCTCAGCCAGGGCGACGACGGTGTCGACGTCACCATCGAGCATCAGCTGAGCCTCAAATGGCCGGTTATCGGCGAGCTGGTTGCGAGCTGGGTCATCGGCCCGCAGTTCGTGGAGGCGATCGCGCGGCGGACGCTGCGTCGCATCAAGCAGCTGTCGGAGGACGGCCTGGGGGCACGGGCCGACGAGGCAGCGCTATGAGGCGGGCGGTGATCACCGGCATCGGCGCCGTCACACCCATCGGTCATGGGGCCTATGGCCTGTGGGCCGGCGTGCTCGCGAACCAATCGGCCGTCAAAGCCATCGACCGTTTCGATGCCAGCCCGTTCCCGTCGCGCATCGCGGCCCAGATCGACGATTTCGTGCCGGGCGAGCACCTCGATGCGCGTCGGGCACGACGCCTGGATCGGTTCAGCCAGCTGACGGTCGCGGCGGCGCGGATGGCGGTCGAGCATGCCGGCCTGCCGATGCCGGACGGGCGGGCGGATCGCACGGGCATCTGGATCGGCTCGGCGCTCGGTGGCGTGGCCTTTGGCGAGGAGCAGCATGCCAACTACCTGGCTCGCGGGTCCCGTGGCGTGGCGCCCACGCTCGCGACCGCGGTCTTCGGCGGGGCCGGCGCCAGCAACGTGGCTATCGACCTCGGGATCCATGGCCCGGCGGTCGGCAACGCCAACTCCTGCGCCTCGGGTGCCGTCGCCATCGGTCAGGCACTGCATGCCATCCGCGACGGCAGTGTCGACGTCGCCCTCGCCGGAGGCGCGGAGGCCCCCCTCGCGCCGCTCACGCTGGGCGCTTTCGCGATGATCCGCGTCCTCTCGTCTCGCAACGACGATCCGGCAACCGCTTCGCGACCCTTCGACGCAAGCCGCGACGGGTTCGTCATGTCGGAGGCCGCCTGCGTGCTCGTCCTCGAGGAGGCCGAAGCGGCTGAACGCCGCGGAGCCACGATCCTTGGCGAGGTCGCCGGCTATGGCGCCTCGACCGATGCGTATCACCTCACCGCTCCGCTGCCTTCTGGCGAGGCCGCGGCCCTTGCGATTCGCAGCGCTTTGGCTGACGCGCAGCTCGAGCCGGAGGCGATCGGTTATGTCAACGCCCACGCCTCGAGCACGCAGCTCAACGAGCTCGCGGAGGCCAAGGCGCTGCACCTGGCCCTTGGACCCGGCGCGGGAAAGGTTCCGGTCTCCGGCACCAAGGGACTCTACGGACATCCGCTCGGGGCGAGCGGCGCGCTCGAGGCGGCGATCACGGCCATGGCGCTCGACCGTGGCCTGCTGCCGGGCACCTGCAACCTCGACGTGCTCGACACGCGCTGCGAGCTCAACGTCCTGCGCGAGCCCTGCGCAACCCGGCCCGAAGCCGCCCTCTCGACCTCCTTCGGCTTCGGCGGCATGAACGCCGCCCTCGTCCTTCGACCTGCGGAGGCAAAGTAGGCATCCGCGGCCGCCTCGATTGGATCGGCGTGGACGGTCGACGTCTCCTGCTCGCTCGACTGCTCCGAACCTTCGGCTACGGGTACCTGGCGGTCGTTCTGGGGCTGTACCTGGCCGCGCTCGGCCTGAACGGGTTCGCCATTGGGCTGGTGACAGCTGCCGCCATCGGAGGCAGCGCCGTGATGACGATTGCCTGGTCGCTTGCAGCGGATCGCTACGGGAGGCGTCGGACGGTCATGACCATGGCCGGCCTCATGGCCGTCGGCGGGATCCTGTTCGCGATCGCGAGCTCGCCCTGGCTGCTCATCATTGCCGCCTTCACCGGGACGATCTCCGCCACCAGCTCGGAGGTCGGTGTCTTCAACACCGTGGATCAAGCGGTGCTACCCCAGGTTGTGTCTCCTGAGCGCCGGACATGGGCGTTCAGCGTCTACGGCCTGGTGGGCAACCTGGCCCAGGCTGCCGGCGCGCTCTCGGCGGGCCTGGTCGGGCTCTTTGCGGAGGCTGGCCTGCATGGAGCCGATGCATTCAGACCGATGCTCTGGCTCTACGCCGCCATCGGCCTCGGAAATATCGTCATCTTTGCGGGCCTGTCCGACCGCGTAGAACTCGTCCGCATCGAGGGGGAGCGGGCGCTCTTTGGGATCCGGCGGTCACGAGCCGCGGTGGCGCGCCTCTCGGCGCTCTTCGGTCTCGACGCCTTCGCTGGCGGATTCGTCGTCCTCGCCCTGGTCAGCTACTGGTTCAGCCTGCGCTGGGGACTCTCTCCGGAATGGCTGGGCGTCGTCTTCTTCTGGGCCGGCGTGTTGTCCGCGCTCTCGTTCCTGGCAGCTGGCTGGCTGGCGGCGCGCATCGGTCTGTTGAACACCATGGTCTTCACGCACCTGCCATCCAACATCCTGCTGATGCTGGTGCCGCTCATGCCGACCGCATGGCTGGCGGTCGTCGTGTTCCTCGCGCGCATGAGCATCTCGCAGATGGACGTGCCCACCCGCCAGAGCTACTCGATGGCGATCGTGGATCCCGACGAGCGCACGGCGACGGCCGGCATCACCAACGTCGCGCGTTCCGTGGCGACAGCTGTCTCGCCACCCATCGCCGGCTGGGCGTTCAGTGTCGCTGCGCTCGGTCTGCCCTTCTTCCTGGCAGGTGGGCTGAAGATCGCATACGACGTCCTCATCTGGCGCGCGTTCCGCGGCGTGCGCCCTCCCGAGGAGCCTGGCTAAGCGCGGTCGTCCGGTGACGGGCGGGGGCCGGCGCCGGACAGGGCGGTGTGCGGCTGGAGTCTCCAGTGGACCAATGGGCAATGCACTCGCCCGGCGCCAACCCCGGTGTAACCGGAACGCAAGGTTGCCTGCCGAAGATGGCGGCATGAACGCACGTTGGCGGCGCATCTCGAGAGCGAACCCTCGGGTCGCCAACAAGTCAGCCGAAATGCCAGGAGGCAACATCATGACTGTCCACGATCAAGAAACGGATTTCACCTCTGAAGGACCGATGCCGGACGATTCGGTCGCGGCCCCACCGCCATCGAGACGAGTCGGCCGTACCGCAAAGGCCATGGTGGCCGGCGCGTTATTGGTCGGCGGCGCGGGTGGAGCGGCCGTCCTGGCACCCCTGGTCGCCAACGCGGCGTCTCCAACCCCGACCGCATCCACATCGCCAAACACCTCGGGGACCGGTGGTCCCGGGTACGCTGGAGGCGGGCACACCGAGGCGGTCAGCGACACCTCGGTCGTCGCCAAGGCCATCGGCATTACCGAGGCTCAGCTCCTGACCGAGCTGAACGCCGGCAAGACGCCGGCCGAGGTGGCGACGGCCCACGGGGTTGCGGTCCAGAAGGTGATCGACGCCCTGGTGGTGGATGGCCAGGCTGAGCTGGCCGCCGACGTCAAGGCCGGTCGCCTCACCCAGGCCCAGGCGGATGCTCGCAAGGCGGACGTCACCCAGCGCGCCACCGACCAGGTCAACCATGGCTTCCGGGGCGGCCCACACTAGGCCGCGACCTCGCTACCCAAACCCCCGCTCGATGGCCGGCTCTGTGCCGGCCATCGGGCTCTTGCCTGTCCGGAACCTATGCCGCCCTGACCTGCTCCTGGCACCACGCATAGAGAGCGTCGTAGACCGGTAGCTGCGCCCGAAGCTGTTCGTCATCGGGCATCTCGAGCGCGGCGAAGCCATCGGCGATGGCCAGCAGTCCCGGAGACTGGGGCGTGGCGTCGCGGTCCTCCGCGACATCGGCT
>VBJP01000178.1 GCA_005880165.1 Chloroflexota bacterium
CCGGTGTCGCCGCGGCTCGAGCCGCACGAGCGCCAGGCGAAGGTCGGCAATCGCATCCCGAATCGCGATGTACGCGCTCTCGTCCGGCACCTCGACCAGCACCACGCGGCCGTCGACGCGAGCGGGCAGGCCACCGCCGGTCAGCCGCTCGGCGAGGCCGGCGGCGCCTTCCTCGACCTCGATCGCCAGGGTCCCGGTTCGCTCGGTGAAGCTGGCCAGCGGGGCCGCCCGCAGCAGGCGTCCCGCATCGATCGCCAGCAGGTAGGTGCAGACCCGCTCGATCTCGCCCAGGAGGTGGCTCGCAACCAGGGTGGCGATCCCGAACTCCAGCCCGGTAGGCGGATCAGCGCGAGCATCTCGTCGCGGCCGGCCGGATCCAGCCCGTTGGTCGGCTCGTCGAGCAAGAGCAGCTTGGGGTCGTGCACCAGCGCCTGCGCGAGCTTCACCCGCTGCTTCATGCCCGTCGAGTAGCCACCAATCGGCCGGTAGCGCTCCTCGTAGAGCCCCACGTGCCGGAGGACGTCAGCCGCACGCTCACGTGCAGCCGTGGCCGGGAGGCCCGACATCCGACCCATGTGGGTGACCAGCTCGGTGGCGGACAGGTCGGGAGGCAGGCAGTCGTGCTCCGGCAGGTAGCCCACCAGGGCTCGGATCCGCGTCCCCTCCCGCCGTACGTCGAAGCCAAGGACCGATGCCTCGCCGCTCGTCGGCTCAAGCAGCCCAAGCAGGATCTTCAGCAAGGTGCTCTTGCCCGCGCCGTTGGCGCCCACCAGCCCGATGACTCCTGGTTCGACGTCCAGAGTCAGGTTGTCGAGGGCAAGGACATTGCCCGGGTAGCGGTGCGTCAGCGACCGCGCTTCGATGAGGGGCATCGCCCGCGAGTCTACCAACGGGGTACCCCGCTGGTACGCAGGAGCCATACCTTCCGCCGCCGCGCGACCGTACCCTGCCGGTGATGGGCCAGCCCATGCGCTCCGCTCTGCGCGCCCAGCCACCGCCGCCAGCGACCTTCGGGCCTGCCGGCGTTGTCGGGGAGCTCTTCGATGCTGCCCTGGACGCCGTGGTCCTGATGGATCGCTCCGGAACCATTACCGCCTGGAACCGCCGCGCGGAAGAAACCTTCGGCTGGACGGTCGACGAGGCGGTTGGACGACGGCTCTCGGAGGTGGTCATCCCCAAGGCTCAGCGCCTGCTGCACGAGCGCGGCTTGCGGCGCGCCAACAACGGGCAACCGCACCTGCTCGGCCAGCGCCTGCGCTTGACCGCCCTGCATCGCGATAGCCGCGAATTCCCGGTCGAGCTCACGATCATCGCCCTCGGCTCAGGTGAGCGGCGCACGTACGCGGGGTTCGTGCGGGACCTCACCCGCGAGACGGCGGCCGAGGCCGCACGCAGCGAGGCGGAGATCCGCTATCGGTCCCTTATCGAGCGGCTCCCGGGGATCGCCTACGTCAACGAGATTGGCGGCGAGACGCGATTCGTCAGCCCGCGCGTCGAAGCCATGCTCGGCTATCGGCCTGAGGAATGGAGCTTCAACCTCTGGCGCGAGCGCCTGCACAGTCGGGATCGCGCCGGCGTGCTCGGTGCGCTTGCCGCGGGAGTGCAATCGGTCGAGCCGTTCACCCTCACGTACCGGATCCGCTCACGAGATGGCCGGTGGCTGCGCATTCGCGATGAGGCGATCGTGGTCAATGAGCCGGAAGGAGGCCGTTCGGTCCACGGGGTGATGTTCGACGTCACCCGCGAGCGCACGACCGAGCTGGAGCTCCGCGCGTCGTGGCGCGAACGGCAACAGGTGGTCCAATCGCTCCATCGGCTGCAGGCGGCTGGAACACCGGAGGAGACGGCCACAGCGATCTGTCTCGAGGTGGCGCGCATCCGCCATGTCGACATGGTCTCGATCCTCATCTTCGAGCCAGATGGTTCGGTGGTACCGATTGCCGGGCGGCTCCCCCCGGACGCGCCGGTGGCCGTGGGCCATCCGCTGCCCGCCGCGCGGGCGGCGTACCTGCGCGAAAGCGCGACCGGTCCCTGGATCGACGAGTGGACGCCCGGTCGCTCCGATGACGAGTACACCCGACGCTGGCTCGAGATGGGCCTTTCCTCGTCGGCATACGTGCCGTTCGGCGCCGGTGGCAAGGTGTACGGCCTTCTCGCGGCGGGGACCAACGCGAGGGTCGGCGTCGACACCGTCACCCGCTGGCTCCCTTCGCTGGCGGAGTACGCGGCCGTGGCCGGAGCGTTGCTGATTCCGGCTCTGACGGGTCGGCAGGCGACGCAGGACGTGGCGGGCCCGATTCGTCGCGCCATCACCGAGGCAGCATTCGTTCCCCACTTCCAGCCGGTCGTCGAGCTGGAGAGTCGCAGCGTGGTTGGCTATGAGGCCCTCACCCGCTTCAACGATGGCACGCCGCCCGAAAGGCGCTTCGCCGACGCGGACCTGGTGGGGCTGGGACAGGACCTCGAGCTCGCCTGCCTGCAAGCCGCGATGGAGGCGGGCAAGCGCCTGCCGGCAGGTCGCTGGCTCAGCCTGAACGTGTCCCATTGGCTGCTCTCGAAGCTGGCCGACCTGAACCTCCTGGCAGACCACGGCCGGCCGTTGGTCCTGGAGCTGACTGAGCGCCTGGAGATCCGCGACTACGAGACCGTCCGCGAGGACCTGGGCCGCATTCCCGAGCCGGTCAGCATCGCGGTCGACGACGCCGGCGCCGGGTTCGCGTCGCTGCGCCACATCATCGAGCTGCACCCCCGGTACGTGAAGATCGGGGTGGACACGGATCCGGCTCGCCAGGCGATGATCGCGGGCATGGTGTACTTCTCGCGCCAAACCGATTGCGCTCTGATAGCGGAAGGGATCGAGACCGAGGCGGAGCGGCGCGCGCTTCGCCAGCTGGGTGTCACGTTCGGCCAGGGCTATCTGTTCGGCGCACCCGTCCCCGTCGACGACCTGCCAGAGCTCCGGGCCTGAGCGCTTCCTGGCTCAGGCGGCCGCGGACGCGGCGGGCGCGGTTCGCCGAGGCGCCTCCCAGCGCAGCCGAAGGCCGCGTAGCAGCTGGGCATTGGCCGCCACGATGATCGTCGAGGCGCTCATCACCAGGGCACCCACGCTCATCGGCAGCACGACGCCCCACGGCGCCAGCACCCCCGCCGCCACGGGGATGGCGAGGGCGTTGTAGGCGGTGGCCCACACCAGGTTCTGGACCATCTTGCGGTAGCTCGCCCTCGACAGCTCGACGGCTCCGGCCACGTCGCGTGGGTCGTCGCGGACAAGGACGATCCCCGCTGACTCGACCGCGATGTCGGTGCCGGCCCCGATGGCGATGCCCACGTCGGCCTGAGCCAGGGCCGGCGCGTCGTTGACCCCGTCACCTACCATCGCCACCCTGACGCCACCGGACTGGAAGCGGCGCACGGCAGCGGCCTTGTCGGCCGGCAGCACTTCGGCAGCAACCTCGTCGATGCCGATCCGGCTGGCAACGGCATCCGCGACCGCCTGGGCGTCCCCGGTCAGCATCGCGACCCGCAGTCCCATGCGGTGCAGGCGTTCGACCGCGTCGCGGGACTCGGGACGGATCTCGTCCTCAGCCGCCAACGCGCCGAGCAGTCGGCCATCGGCGACCGCGTAGAGCACGGTCCGTCCTTCCGCGGCCCAGGCCTCGCTGCGCCTCAGCATCGGGCCGGTCAGGTCCAAGCCGGTGAGAATTCGTGATCCCCCGACCACGACCTCGCGGCCGTCGACGGTTGCCCGAGCGCCAACGCCGGCCTGGGCATCGAAACCGCTCGCCATCGGCACCCGCAACCCGCGCTGCGCGGCAGCCCGGCCAATGGCGCTGGCCAGGGGGTGCTCGGAATCGGCCTCGACCGATGCCGCCAGCGCGAGGAGCTCCGACTCGTTCGAGTTGGGCGCTGCCGCGACGCCCACGATGATCGGCCGGCCGCGAGTCAACGTGCCGGTCTTGTCGAAGATGACGACCTTCACCTCGCGCGCACGCTCCAGGGCCATGCGGTCTTTGACGAGCAAGCCGTTCCGCGCACCCAGGGTGGTGCTGATGGCGATCACCAGCGGTATCGCGAGCCCAAGGGCATGGGGACAGGCGATCACCAGCACGGTGGCGGTGCGGATCAGGGCCTCCTCAGGCTTCCCGATGGCCAACCACGCGGCCAGGGTGACCACACCCGCCCCCAGGGCCACGAAAAACAGCCACGCTGCCGCGCGATCGGCGAGCACCTGGGCACGGCTGTTGGAGGCCTGTGCCTCGGCGACCAGGCGCATGATCCCGGACAGCGCGGTCCGCTCGCCCACCGCGGTCACGCGCAGCCGGAGGCTGCCGCTGACGGAGACCGTCCCTGCCACGACCCGAGCTCCCCGCTCCTTGGAAACCGGGCGCGACTCGCCGGTGATCATCGATTCGTCGAGGTCGGCAGCACCATCGACGACCTCGCCGTCGGCTGGCACCCTCGCGCCCGGGCGGACGAGGACCACATCGCCCACGGAGAGCGCGCTCAGCGGCACCTCCTCCGCACCAGCAGCCGTGACGCGCTCCGCGCTGTCGGGAAGCAGCTCGGACAGCGCCGACAGCGCGCCCTGGGCCTGCATGATCGAGCGCATCTCGATCCAGTGGCCCAGGCTCATGACCGTGATCAGGCTGGCCAGCTCCCACCAGACGTCGACCGTGAAGAATCCGAGGGTGGCCGCCCAGGAGGCGATGAAGGCGACCAGGATCGCGAGGCTGATGAGCGTCATCATCCCGGGCTGCCGGTTGGAGACCTCGGCGCGCGCGCCCTCGAGGAAGACCCGGCCGCCATAAAGGAAGATCACGCTGCCGATCACAGCCGGGATCCATGCCGACCCGGGAAAGGCCGGTGCGCGGTAGCCGAGCCAGTGCTGGACCTCGTCGCTCCAGAGGACGACGGGGATGGTCAGCAGCAGCACGATCCAGAACTGCCGACGGAAGACATTCGGGTCGTGCGCTGCATGCGCGTCGTGCCCGGCGTGCGCGTCCGGACCCGCGTGCCTGTCGTGATCCGAGTGGTCCATCCTGATCGACCCATGATACTGCCTGGGAGTATCCAGGCCCGCCGCCCCGAACCACCTTCGCCAGATTGCCATAGGCGGACCGTTAGTCGAGCTTCAGGCCGTGATCTGGCCAGCCGTCACGTCGCCTTGAGCTCAGCGAGCGACCGTTGTTCGCCGCCGGGTGCCAAACATGGTGGCTAGCGGTCCGTCGGTGCAAACCTGTCAGAAACACGTGGGGCCCGCCTCAAGGAATCGCGGACCCGAGAGGGCAGGTACGCTTGCCTGCGATGCGGGCGCTGATCCTGACGAACGAATTTCCGCCGCATGTGTACGGAGGCGCCGGCGTCCACGTCGACTACCTGACCCGCGAGTTGCGAAAGCTCATCGACGTCGAGGTGCGCAGCTTCGCCGGGCAGCCCGCGGACGAGGGAGGCTGGCGCGTGCGCGCCTACGAGCCTTCGCATGACATCGGTGCTGCCGAGCCGAAGCTGAAGGGCCTGTGGGCGACGCTGAGCCGTGACATCGGCTTTGTGGCCGACTCCGTCGACGCCGACGTCGTGCACTGTCACACCTGGTACACGCACCTCGCCGGGATGCTTGCAAGGCTGGCCTACGGTATCCCGCTCGTGATCACCGTCCACTCCCTGGAGCCGCTGCGTCCCTGGAAGCGCGAGCAGCTGGGTGGCGGCTACGACGTCTCGACCTGGATCGAGCGCACCGCCCTCGAGATGGCCGACGCGGTCATCGCGGTATCGGGTGACACGCGCGAGGACGTGCTCCGTCTCTTCGACATTCAGCCGGACCGCGTCCAGGTCATCCACAACGGGATAGACACGACCGAGTACGCACCGACGAGCGAGACAAGCACCCTCGAGCGGTACGGCATCGACCCGCACCGGCCGTTCGTGCTCTTCGTGGGTCGCGTCACGCGCCAGAAGGGAATCATCCACCTCGTGCGGGCCATTCCCCAGCTCGATCCGCAGCTGGGTGTCGTGCTGGCGGCGGGCCAGCCGGATACCCCGGAGATCGCGGCCGAGATGGAGGCTGGCGTTGCGGAAGCGCGCCGGCAGCACGCGAACGTGACCTGGATTCCGGAGATGCTGGACCTGGCGAGCAAGGTCCAGCTCTACAGCCACGCTGCAGCCTTCTGCTGCCCATCGGTCTATGAGCCGTTTGGGATCATCAACCTTGAGGCCATGGCGTGTGGCTGCCCGGTGGTGGCGAGCAGGGTGGGAGGCATCCCCGAGGTGGTGGTCGACGGCAAGACCGGCGTGCTCGTCCCACTTCAGCTCGGGACCGACGAGCCGATGGCGCCTGCCGACGCCGCCGACTACGAGCGGGCGCTGGCAGAGGCGATCAACGCGCTGGTTGCTGATTCCGCGCGGGGCTCGGCGATGGGCGAGGCTGGGCGACAACGCGCTGTCGCGGAATTCAGCTGGTCGTCCATCGCCGCCCGCACCGTGGACCTGTATCGCTCGCTCCCAGCTGTCACCGATCGCTCCGACGGGTGAGGGCCGAGATGATCACGGCGCTGGCGATCATGATCCCGCCCGCCAGGGGATAGATCGCGGGTACGCCGACGGTAGCGGCGAGAACCGCCGCCGCGCTGGGACCCGCGATGCCGGCTACGTACAGGGGGAGCAGGACCAGGTTGAGCGTCGCGGATCGGCGCTCTGGCGGGACCTCGATGGCGAGGAGGCTGAAGACCATCGCCTGCACGACGGCGATGGAGGCTCCGTAGGCGATGGCCAGCCCGGTAAGGCTCGCGAGGCTGGCCGCCAACGGCATGGGCGCCACCGCGACGCCGCCGACCACGAGCGCCCCGATCAGGACCGCGCGGAAGCCCACCTTGTCGCCCAGGGGGCCAGCCAGGGGCGAGACCAGCGCACCGATGAGCGCCGCCGTACCAACCACCAGACCGATTCCACT
>VBJP01000179.1 GCA_005880165.1 Chloroflexota bacterium
GTTCAGCATCGGGCGACCGGAGCCGCTCATCGGGCGTGGCTGGAGACGGGCGGCCCGGTTTGGATTCGCGACGCCATCGCGGAGCGCGATCCCTTGTACGCATCGGTCGCGGACCTGACGCTCGAGGTCGATCGCCGATCATCGAAGCAAGTGGCCCGCGACGTCCTCGCCTGGCTTCGGGGCATCGCCGCGTGTCGAGCCTTCGTGCCTGAGCCGGAGCGGCGCTAGCCCCCAACGCGGACCGTTTATTCGCCGATGTCCTCGTTCCAGAGCTCCGGCGACTCCGCGATGAACTCGTCCATCATCGCCACGCACTCGGGGTCGTCCAGGTTCACGACCTCGACCCCGCGCGATCGAAGGTAGTCCTCGCCACCCATGAAGGTGCGGTTCTCTCCCATCACCACCCGCGGGATCTCGTAGAGCAGGATCGAGCCCGTGCACATGTCGCACGGCGACAGGGTGGTGTACATCGTCGCCCGCCTGTAGACCGATGCGGGCTGGCGGCCCGCCTGCTCGAGCGCATCGGTCTCTCCATGGCGGATGGGGCTGCCGAGCTGGACCCGGCGATTATGGCCGGAGCCGATGACCTTGCCGTCCACGACCAACGCTGCGCCGATGGGGATGCCGCCCTCGCCGCGTCCCGTGCGAGCTTCCGCCTTGGCCACGGCCATGAAGGTGCGGTCGTCCGAATCCTGGCTCGGGGTCATGGGCAGAAAGGATGACAGTTGCCAGGCAACAGAGGAAGGCGCCTCGCGCGGGTCGGCACGCCGTATGCATGCCATTCGGCTTGAGGTGCGTTCCGAAAACGTCGGGACGGCCGAGGTTGGGGAGATCACGGCCATGACGTTCGACGACAAGGAGAAGGAAGGCGAGATGCGCCAGCCCGACATGGAGTCGGAAGGCAGCCAGTCGCCAACTTCGGGTGGCATGGGCACCGGCTCTGAGTCGGGCGGGTCCGGCTCCGAGAGCGGAACGGGCGACATGGGCCAGTCCGGTGGCATGGGCCAGTCCGGTGGCATGGGCCAGTCCGGTGGCATGGGCCAGTCCGGTGACATGGGCCAGTCCGGTGACATGGGCCAGTCCGGTGACATGGGCCAGTCCGGTGACATGGGCCAGACCGGCGGCTCGGGCGAATCGGAAGAGAAGGAGGAGGAGCAAGGCGTGACGGGCGGCTGATCGGCCTGCCGCACGACGAGCCGCTCAACGCGAGCGGCTCGTTTTTCGTTGCTCGCTTCCGCCCGGCCCTGCCGGTTGGATTCGCATTAAGCCCAGAACTGCAAGAGCGCCGGCGCCGCTCTTATGGCGCTAGCGGAGCAATGTGGTTTATTGGGCAGCGCCGATTCGCGCCCTGCGGCGTTGATGCAGCAGCAGGCTCAATCCCCGGCCCTGCGACTGCGGCGCCGCGCGTAGGGCGCTAGCGGAGCAATGTGGTTTATTGGGCAGCGCCGATTCGCGCCCTGCGGCGTTGATGCAGCAGCAGGCTCAATCCCCGGCCCTGCGACTGCGGCCTGCCACTGCGGCCCCCGCGACTGCGGCCGGCGACTGCGCGCCGGGCGCGGGATGCCTCGTGGCACGGAGGCTGCACCTTCATCGGTCCAGGAGGTGGATCAGATGGCTGAGCTCACCACGAAGAAGCGGGAAGGCCTGCGCAGCACCCAGTTCGCGTACGTCGACAAGAAGGGCGGAGAGCACCTCCCCATCAACGACGAGTCGCACATCCGCAACGCCATGGCGCGCTGGAACCAGACCGAGTTCGAGAGTGCCGCGGCCAAGGAGCGTGCCCGCAAGAAGATCGTCGCGGCCGCCAAGCGGCACGATATCGAGATCGAGGACGACAGCCAGATCGCGAAGCCGAGCCGCACCCTGCGCGCGGCGAGCACCAAGCGCGGCCCGCGGGGAGGGCGGAAGAAGAGCTAGCCTCAGCCCTCCGAGAGCGCGAAGGCGATCGAGCGACCGTGTCGCTCGGTCAGTGCCAGCCAGACCTTGACCATCTCCTCGAGCGGCTTGGCATTGGCGAGGCCGCCGACGTCTTCCGGCTGAAAGCCGAGATCCGAGGCCAGCGACGCCGCAACGGCGTTCGCCTCGGGGTGGTCCCCGGCGATGAACATGACCGCCTTGTCGTGGCGACCAATTGCTGTCGACATGTTCTCGAAGCCGGTGGTGTTGAAGGCCTTCACCACCTTCGCACCCGGCAGCAGCTCCGCAAGATCCTGGGCCGTGCTGCGCGCGGGATCGCCGGAGAATCGGTTCATCGCGTCGATGACAACCCGCCCGTCCATGTCCGGCAGGGCGGCCGCGTTTTGGGGGACCGCATCCCAGCGCAAGGCAAAGATGACCACTTCTGCATCAAGCGCCGCCTCGGCTGGATTCGTGGCGCGAGCCCCGCCCACGCTCGCAGTTGCGGCGCGCGTCTTCTCCGAATTCGGGTCTCGCACGCCAAAGACGACCTCGTGTCCGGCCTGGGCGAACCCGGCTCCCAGTCCGCCTCCGACGTTTCCGGCTCCGATGATCGCGATCCGCATGGTTGATCTCCTGGCTCGCCCGCGTGGAGCGCAATCATCGGTCAATCAGGAATCGAGGTGTCGCTCACGTTGCAGAATCGCTTGGTGATGGGACCGATCGCCATCGTCTCCGCGATGTCGGCCGAACTCGCCGCCCTGCGGGGTGCCCTGACCTCGACCTGGCCCATCCAACTGGGACCCGCCCAGCAGGCGTGGCGCGGCCACCTCGATGGCCATCCGGTGGTGCTGGCCGAAGCCGGGATCGGCAAGGTGGCGATGGCGGCGGTGGCCACGGTCCTCATCAAGCAGATCGAGCCGGCAATCATCGTGTTCTCAGGGGTTGCGGGCGGGCTCGATCCTGATCTCGAGATCGGCGACATGGTGATCGCCGAGCGCCTTGTGCAGCACGACGCGGGGATCCGCGAACCGAGTGGCATCGCGGTCTACCAGGCCGGGCATCTTCCCTTCCTCAACCCGGTCGAACGCCTTGGCTTCGAGACCGATGGAGCCCTCCTAGGCGCAGCGATGGAACGCGTGGCCGGCCTTGAGCTCGAGGAGGTCGGGGGGCGCCGGCCGCGGATCGTGTCCGGAACGATCCTGACGGGGGACGTGTTCATCAACGACGCCGGTGAGCGGGACAGGCTGCACACCGAGCTGGGCGGCGTGGCCGTCGAGATGGAGGGAGGCGCGCTGGCGCAGATCGCCGAGCTGTTCGGCGTCCGGCACCTGGTGATCCGCGCCCTCAGCGACCTGTCCGGCGAGGGGGCGCCATCGCCGGTGGTGTTCGCCGAGTTCGTGGAGCAGGTCTCGGCGAACGGGGCGCGCGTGGTGCGGCATCTGCTCCCGATCCTGTCGTGAACCGGCGCGAACGCTTCGTGCTCGAAAACCACGGCTACCTCCTGGCGGAGGCGGCGATCCGCCGTCATGCCGACTTTCTGGCCACCAAACCCATGCCGCCTCCGATCGTTCCTCACTGTGAATGGATGGAGCCAGCCCGCGTGCGCTCGGCCCTGGCCGACAGCGCCGAACAGAAGGTGCCATTCGGCCGTCTCTAGGGTCCGATGTGGGCCGAGCCAGAGCAGCGGGCCGCGGGCCGCTACGATGCGGCCCATGCCCAAGGTCAGCGTGCCGGTCTACCTCGAGGAGGGGAGCAAGCGGACGTTCGCAGTGGCGGTCGATTGGCCCGGCTGGGCTCGCGCCGGACGGGGGCCGGACGAGGCGCTCGAAACCTTGGTCGCCTACGCGGATCGATATGCGGTCGTCCCGCGCAAGGCGAGGATTCCGTTTGGGAAGGTTCATTCCGTCTCCGACCTGAGCGTTCGCGAGCGGGTTCATGGATCGCCCACGACCGATTTCGGCGCGCCCGGGGTGCCAATGCCCTCCGATACGGGGTCTCTCGATGACCGGGAGCTCCGGCGCCTCACCAAGCTCTTGACTGCGAGCTGGGAGACCTTCGACGAGGCGGCGCACCGGGCCCGCGGGAAACGCCTGCGGCTCGGTCCTCGAGGTGGAGGGCGCAGCCTGGCGAAGATCATCGATCACCTCCGCGAGGCCGATGAGGCGTACCTCGGCGCGCTCGGTGCGCGACCGCCGAAGGCTGTCGTGAATGACCCATCGGGGTCGTTGGAGCGGCTCCGTTTGGCATTCCTCGCGACGTTGACGGCGATCGTGCATGGCGAGCCCATTGCCGAGCCGCGCAACACGAAGAAGCCGTGGAGCCCCCGCTTTGCCATCCGGCGCTCCGCCTGGCACGCCCTCGATCACGCCTGGGAGATCGAGGACCGCTCAGGCGCATTGGAGTCTGATCGCGCGCGCTGACAACCAAACGATTCCCATAGGAAGGAGGTCCCTCGTGGCCACCGAGGTGCCGGCGGCAACGGCCAACGCCATGGAATTTCCGCGGTTCGATCTCGAGGGCCAGACGGCGCTCGTCACCGGCGCGGCGCGAGGCATCGGTCGCGCAATCGCGCTGGCGCTCGCCCATGCCGGAGCGGACGTGGCGCTCGGACTCCGCCAACCTGGGAGCGCCCAAGGCCTGGTCGACGAGATCGGGGCCATGGGCAGGCGGGCGACGGCCGTGGCCATGGACGTGCGTCGGTTGGAGCAGATCGCGCCCGCCGTCGAGGAGGTGAGGCGGGCCTTTGGGCGGCTCGACATCCTCGTGAACAACGCGGGGCTCGGCCCGAGCGCGCCCGCCGAGGACGTGATCGAGGAGGACTTCGACCTCACCTTCGATGTGAACGTGAAGGGCGTCTTCTTCGCCAGCCAGGCGGCCGGTCGGGTCATGATCCAGCAGGGATACGGGCGGATCGTGAGCCTCAGCTCGCAGGCGGGCTTCGTGGCGCTGCCGACCGAATCGGTCTACTGCATGAGCAAGGCCGCGGTGGCCCACATGACCAAGTGCCTCGCGGTGGAGTGGGGGAGGTTCGGCATCACCGTCAACGCGGTGGCGCCCACCTTCATCCGCACGCCCGGGACCGAGCCGGATCTCGCTGACCCTGCCTTCGAAGCCGAGGTCAAGGAGCGGATCGCCGGCCTGCACCGCATTGGTGAGCCGATGGACGTCGCCGGTGGCGTCGTCTTCCTCGCCTCCCCCGCAGCCTCGCTGGTGACCGGCGTGACCCTCCTCATCGACGGAGGCTGGACCGCTCGCTGAGATCAGGGTGCCTTGGCGCCCGCCTACGCCCACCACGAGACCGCCGCGCGGTCCGCCGCGCGGTCCGCCGCGCGGTCCGCCGCGCGAAGGGGCCTTCACAGGGGTCGACAAGCGGAGTACGCTCCTCCGCAATGACTTTCTATCTGAAAGAAAGTCCCCGGGCGACCCGTCAGCCGGTGGTGAGGCCGGTCCGGCACGCCACGATGCTCGAGGTGAACGAGTTCCTCGTGCTCGACTACGTTCGTGAGCACGACCCAACCTCGCGCACCGAGATCGCCCGGGATCTCGGCCTCTCCCCGGCCTCCGTTGGGCGCATCGTCAGTCGCCTCCGGCAGGACGGTCTTGTGGCCGATGCCGGACCGAGCCGATCGAGCGGAGGCCGCCCGCGCGCGATCATCTCGTACCGCCGCGATGCAGGCGCGGTGGTTGCCGTGGACCTGGGAGGGACACGGTGCCACTCGGCGCTGGCCGACCTCGCCGGCGAGGTGCTCACGGAGGACGTGCGCCTCACCCATTCGACCGGTGACGCCTTCACGACACTCGTCGAGGCGATCCGGCTGATGCAACGTGAGGCGCACCGCCGCGAGGTCCCGGTGGTTGCCCTCGCAGTTGGCGTGCCCGGCATCCTTGACCCGCAGGACGGCGTCGCGCGTGACGCTCCATACCTGGTCTGGGACAGTTTCCCGGTGGTCGACCGGCTTGCGGCCGCTGTCGAGATCCCGTTCGTGGTGGACAACGACGTCAACCTCGCCGCGCTGGCGCACGCCTGGCGCGGTGACGGCCGCCGCATCGACCATTTCGTGACCCTCTCGGTCGGGACCGGAACGGGTGCTGCGGTCGTGTCCGACGGTCGGCTGTTGCAGGGTCGGCATAACGCGGCAGGCGAGGTCGGTTACCTGGTCGTGCGGCGCGAGCTGCTTGGCCGTCCGATCACCGCAGGCCTCGGCGCCTTCGAGGCGTTCGCGTCAGGGCCCGGCGTTGCCGCCCGCGCCAGGACGCTGGTGGCGGACGGCGGGCAGCCTTCCAGCCTGACCGATGGTGAGATCACGCCCGAGGCGGTCCTCGCGGCGGCGGGCGAGGGCGATGCGGTCGGCCGCGCCGTTATCGACGAGCTGCTGGACGATCTGGCGATGGCGATCGTCGCCATCGCCGCGACGGTCGATCCCGAGCTGGTGATCCTCGAGGGCGGCGTCGGTCGCTCCCTCGATCCGTACCTCGAGGAGCTCGTGACCCGCATCGCTCCCAGCCTTCCCGCCCCGCCCCGGATTGTCACGTCCAGCCTTGGCTCGGATGCCACGGTGATCGGCGCCATCGCCGCCGCACTGGAGCTGGCGAGGCAGCGCACTGCGCCGGCGGCCGTGCTGGGGGCATTCGCCATGACCGGAGTCGCTGGCCATGCCGGCTGAGACCGCAACGCTCGCGATCGACGTGGGAGCAACGCGTACGCGGACCGCCCTCGTCAGCCGGGGCGCCATCGTGGCGCGAACCGAGAAGCCGACCTCGGACCTTGTCGGGGCCGG
>VBJP01000180.1 GCA_005880165.1 Chloroflexota bacterium
TCCTGGCGGTCGAGATACGGCGAGCAGGCGGCGATCTCCGCCTGCTCCGGGTCGCGGTTGCCCGGTGGCCGGCATTTCACGACGTTGGTGATGAACACCTCGGAGCGCTGCCAGCCGACGGCGTTGAGCAGTTCGGTCAGCAGCTGACCCGCGGGGCCGACGAAGGGTCGCCCGGTGGCGTCCTCGCGGGCGCCAGGCCCCTCGCCCACGAACAGGACGTCGGAGAGCGGATTCCCTTCGCCCGGCACCGCCTGGGTGCGTCCTCGCGCCAGCGGGCAGAGCGTGCAGGTTCGCACCTCTCCCGCAATGACCGCGAGCTGCCCCTCCGTGCCCATCGGCCGGGAGCTAGGAGCGCTCCTCGCTTCCTGCCCCACTCCTCGCCATGTGTCGCTCCATCGCCGCACGCCGGCTCAGGTTGATGCGACCCATGCGATCGATCTCGGTGACCACCACCATCAGCTCGTCCCCGATCGAGACGACGTCCTCGACGCGAGGCACGCGGTAGTCGGCGAGCTGGCTGATGTGCACCAGCCCCTCCTTGCCGGGCAGGATCTCGACGAAGGCGCCGAAGTTCATGATCCGGGTCACCTTGCCCAGGTACTCCTTGCCGACCTCGACGTCGCGGGTCAGGCCCTCGATCCAGCGGATCGCCTTTTGCGCCGCCTCGCCCGAGGTGGCCGCGATCTGGATGGTGCCGTCGTCTTCCACGTTGATCTGGGTGCCCGTCTCGGCGGTGATTTGGCGGATCACCTTGCCGCCGGCCCCGATCACGTCGCGGATCTTGTCGACGGGGATCTTCATGGTGTGGATGCGCGGCGCGTACGGCGACAGCTCGCTGCGGCTGGCGCTGATCACCGCGGTCATCTTGTCCAGGATGAAGAGCCGGCCGACACGGGCCTGCTCGAGCGCATCTCGCATGATCTCCGGCGTGATGCCGGCGACCTTGATGTCCATCTGCAGCGCCGTCACACCCTCTGCGGTTCCGGTCACCTTGAAGTCCATGTCACCGTAGCCGTCCTCCTTGCCGGTGATGTCGGTGAGCACCGCGTAGCGCCCACTGGCGGCATCGGTGATGAGGCCCATCGCCACGCCACCCACCGGCGCCTTGATCGGGACGCCGGCGTCCATCAGCGCCAGGGTGCTGCCGCAGGTCGATGCCATCGAGGTCGAGCCGTTCGAGCTGACCACCTCGCTCACCACGCGGATGGTGTACGGGAACTCCTCGATCGAGGGCAGCACCGGCAGCAGGGCGCGCTCGGCAAGTGCACCGTGCCCGATCTCCCGTCGGCCAGGGCCGCGCATCGGCTTTGTCTCACCCGTCGAGTAGGGCGGCATGTTGTAGTGATGGAGGTAGCGCTTCTCGGTCTCGGGCGAGATCGTGTCGAGCCGCTGCACGTCGCTGGAGGGGCCGAGCGTCGCGATCGACAGGGCCTGAGTCTGTCCACGGGTGAACAGGCCTGAGCCGTGGGTTCGCGGCAGGAGTCCCACCTCGACGCTGATCGGGCGGATCGTCTTGGTGTCGCGCCCGTCGATGCGCACGTTCTCGGAGAGCACCAGCTCGCGGCTGGTCGCCTTGGTGAGGACGTCCATCAGTGCGGAGCCGATGCCATGCCGGCGGCGGATGTCCTCCAGCCGGTCCCCCTGCTCGGCGCGGTCATAGCTTTCTCGCGCGCGGCGCACCTCGTCGGCGATGTCGGCGCGGATCTCGTCCAGGCGCTGCGCAAGGCCGGCGCTCATCTCGATGAAGAGCTCGGCGGTCGCCTCGGCGTCGGGCATCGCACGATGCGCCGAAGCGTGGTCGCGGCCGAACACAAAGCGAATCAGGTCCGGCAGCTTCCAGCTGCCGGCATCCGGAAAGAGCTGGTAGGCGAGCTCGAGGGTGTCGAAGACGGCCTTCGGCTCCCACTTCGCCTCGCTAGGCAAGTGGCGGAGCACAAAGGGCAGGTCGAAGGCCACGTTGTGGGCGACCAGCGGCGTCTCACCGACCCAGTCGGCGAACTTGGGCAGGATGTCTGCCGCGGTTGGCGCCGCGGCGACGTCGGTGTCGGAGATGCCATGCACCTGGTGCCCGACGATCGAGCGGCCCGGGTTCACGAGCGACTCGAAGCGATCCACCACCTGGCCGTCACGGACACGCAGTGCGGCGATGTCGACGATGTAGCCGTTCTCCGGCTTCATGGCGGTCGTCTCGACGTCGAAGACCACGAACTCCTGATGGCCGTCGGTGAGCAGTGAGCCCAGCTTGACCACCGAGTCCGCCTTGGGCCCGACGAACGGCATCTTCTTGGGTGCGCCGGCGGTGGCGACCAGCTTCTCCTGCAGGTCGACGCTCTTCTGGAGCTCCTGCTGACCGTAGGCGATCGCATCGGCCATCACCGATTCGGGCAGGATCTTGGCGCCGGCCTCGACCATCATCACCGCGTCCCGGGTGCCGGCGACCACAAGGTCGAGCTCGCTCTCGTCGAGCTGGCTGGTGGTCGGGTTGGTCACGAACTGCCCATTGATGCGGCCAACGCGAACGGCGCCAACCGGGCCCAGGAACGGAATCGGGCTGATGGCGAGGGCCGCGGATGCGCCGTTGACGGCCAGGATGTCGGGGTCGTTCTCCTGGTCCGCGGAGAGCACGGTCAGGACCACCTGGACGTCGTTGCGGTAGCCCTTGGGGAAGAGCGGCCGAATTGGCCGGTCGGTGAGGCGCATCGCCAGGATGGCCGCCTCCGATGGGCGCGACTCGCGCTTGATGAAGCCGCCCGGGATCTTGCCCGCGGCGTACATCCGCTCCTCGTAGTCGATGGTGAGCGGGAAGAAGTCGAGTCCCTCGCGGGGCTCCTTGGCGACCGCCGTGGCGAGCACGACCGTGTCACCGAATCGAACCAGGACGGCGCCATCGGCCTGCTCGGCCAGCTTGCCCGCCTCCAGCGAGAAGCTCTGACCGCCGATCTCGCTCTCAACCTTGATTGCCACTGAATCCTCCGGAAGATCTACTGAATGTGCGCGTCGGGCGCGATCCGCGAGCCGTCAGTCAGACGGCCGGTCGGGATCAGCACTGCCGAAACGGACGCGACTCCGCGTGGGTGAGTGCGGAGCGACTCATGGACGGTGAGCGTCCTGATGTGCGAAACCCAGGAGCGTATTGGCTCCTGGGCCTGCGCAACGTGCGGTGATTATCGGCGCAACCCCAGCCGGCCGATCACTTCGCGGTAGCGGTCGACGTCGCTGCGAACCAGGTAGGCCAGCAGGCGCCGCCGCTGTCCGACCAGCTTGAGCAGGCCGCGACGCGAGTGATTGTCGTTCGGGTAGGTGCGCAGGTGGTCCGTCAGGGACTTGATCCGCTCGGTGAGAAGCGCGATCTGGACCTCGGGTGAACCGGTGTCACCCTCATGGGTGGCATAGCCTTCGACGATCGCGCTCTTCGCTTCCTTGGCGAGCGGCACAGATTCCTCCACTTTCAACTTCACACTGAACCCGCGCATGGTATCAGATCGACCCCCTCCCCGCTCGTCCGCTTTCCGTACGAATTGACCGATGGCGCGCACAGCCTCAGGCGCGAGACAGCAGGTCCAGGGCGACCCGCTCGGTCGCAATCGGTGCGTCACGACGAAGCTCGACGTTGCCCTCCGGATCGATCCACAGCAGCCCGTCATGGGTCCCAACCGGTGCCTGTCTGTCCCGAATCCTGGCCCGATAGGCGCCGGGTGCCGGCAGAGCCGGGTGGTATGCAAAGCGCAGGCTCGGGCTCGCTCCTGATGAGCTGAGGGCTCCCTCCAGGTAGGCGGGATGCCCCAGCAGCCGGGCCGCCTCGTCGACCGCGCCGTCGGTCAGGGCGCCGCGGATGCGGCCTGACGAGATAGGGGCTTGGCCATCGGTCACCAGGCGGTCGACCCGAACCACATCGAAGCCCGCCGATCGCCCGAACGCCTCCATCGCCTCCGGCGTGCCCGCCCGATCCCGTCCGAACGCCGACTCGGGGCTCATGACCAGCGCGCGGACGCGGATCTGCGGCGCCATGGCGAGGAGGAACTCCTCCGGGGTCAAGGCCCGCAGGTTATTGTCGAACCGCAGCGGGACCGCGACATCGATACTCGCCTCCGTCAGCCTGCGCAGGTTCTCATGCAAGGGCGCGAGCCGCGCCACCAGCGTCCCCGGACGAACGACCTCGTCCGGGTGCGGATCGAAGACGAGGGCGACCGCCTTCAAACCGCGCTGCCGAGCGGCCTGCACGGTCGCCTCGACCAGCGCCAGATGGCCCCGATGGACGCCGTCGAAGACGCCCATGCATACCGCGGCCTCGCCAACCTCGGGCAGCTCGTGGATGGCCATCGCCCGCAGCCCGCTCATCCCGGCTCGTCACCGATCACCGTCTCGGGCCTGAGGAGGTCGCCCTCCACTCGCCCGATGCCGAGCAGCGCTCCGTCGTTGAAGACGGCGTGGCGGCCGGGACCATCGGATGCGTGCAGAGGCACCGCCGAGCCGTGCCGAAACCGTAGCGTCTCGGTCGCGTCGAGCTGCAGGCGCGGCAGCGGCAGCAGGTCCCCCACCGCCAGCAAGGCGGTCTCGAGGCGTCCCTCGCCAGCGAGCGACTCGAGACGCTCCGGGGTGACTGCATCCTCGGCTAGCAGCGACCCGACCGCCGTTCGGCGCAGCTCGGCAAGGTAGCCGCCGCTTCCCAGCCGGTCACCGAGGTCACGAGCAATCGAGCGAACGTACGTCCCGGGCCCGCAGCGCAGGTCGACGCGCAGGTCGAGCCGGTCCACGTCCCGTTCCACGCGCAGCAGGTCGATGGCGTGGACCGTTACGGCCCGCGCCTCAAGCTCCACCGGCTCGCCCCGGCGCACCAGGCGGTGCGCCGATCGACCGCCGACCTTGCGCGCCGAGAATGCCGGCGGTCGCTGCTCGAACGTCCCCAGGAACGCCGCCAGAGCCTCGGAGACTCGCTCGTCGGCGGGAAGCGGGCCGCCGCGCTCGATCGGCCCCTGCGCGTCATCGGTCACCGATCGCCATCCGAGGCGGATGACGGCCTCGTAGCGCTTGTCACCGGCGGCCAGGTCGCGGCTGAAGCGTGTCGCCGCGCCGACCAGGATGGGCAGCACTCCCGAGGCCAGCGGATCCAGCGTTCCAGCATGCCCGATGCGACGCATGCCGGTGAGCCGCCGCATGAGGGCAACCATGTCGTGCGAGGTCGGACCGACTGGTTTGTCGAGGTTAACGACCCCCAGCATCGCCTCGCGCCAGCTCGCGCTCGCAGGTGGCCAGCACCTGGGCTCGCGCCTCATCGATCTCGACGTCGAGCGTGCAGCCGGCCGCCCGCGGGTGACCGCCGCCCCCGAACTGGCTGGTGATCGCCACCGCATCGGCTCGCTCGCTGGTGCGCACCGAGACCCGGATCCGCTTGGGCTCAGCCTCCTTGAACAGGACGATGACGTCGGCCCCGCGGGTGATGCCCATCAGGTCGACGAATCCCTCCGAGGCACTCGCGTCGTTGCCCGTCTCGGTCAGCATCGCCAGGGTCATCGAGGCGTGGATGACCCGGCCGCCCGCTCGCTCCTCGATGCCGGCCAGCATCAGCCCCCACAGCCGGAGCGTCGCGAATGGCTTGTCAGCGTAGATCGCGCGGTTGATGGCCGACAACGGAGCACCCGCCTTCACGAGGTCGGCGGCAACCCGCAGCGTGCGGGGCGTGGAATTGGGGTGGGCGAAGGTGTGCGTGTCCTGAACGAGCCCGGCAGCCAGGCAGGTGGCCAGCTCGGCATCGAGCGTGATCCCCAGCTCGGGAAGCATCAGCGCGACGATCTCGCAGGTGGCCGCCGCGGATGGGTCGACCAGGTTGGCGGCGCCGAACCGAGGGTTGCTGACGTGGTGATCGATGTTGACGAGCGTGGCGCGCTTGAGCCAGTCGGCGTGCTCCCGCGCGATGCTGCCGGTGCGCGCGAGATCACCAGCATCGACGATGACCGCCACGTCCGGCTCCAGCTGCGGCTCGCTCCGAACGCGGTCGACCCGCGGCAGGAACGCGAGGAATGGCGGAATCGGGTCGCCTGCCACCACCTCCGCCTGCTTTCCGAGGCGCTCGGCGATGATCGCCACCGCCAGCGCCGCCCCGAGCGTGTCCCCGTCAGGGCTCTCATGGCAGATGGCGGTGATGTGGTCGGCGCCCCGGATCGCGGCGATGACGGCTGGGAGATCGTCGGTCACCGAGATTCATCCTCAGGCCCGGGCCCTTGCTCCGGCTCCGGCGCCTCCTGGCCGTCCTCGACCTCGTGCAGCAGGCGCAGCACTCGATCCCCCGCCTCGATCGAGTCGTCGCGGCGCATGGCAAGCGCCGGGACGTGGCGCAGCCGCAGACGCTCGCCGAGCCGCCGGCGCAGCCATGGGGTGGCGTCGTCCAGCGCCGCCATGCTGCGGGCTCGTTCTTC
>VBJP01000176.1 GCA_005880165.1 Chloroflexota bacterium
ACGAGGACGTGCTCCGCGAGTTCAAACCGATGATCGTCTTCGACAGCCCAATGTCGGGGGTGTTTGCACGGGCGATTGGCGACTTCGGCTACATCCTGCGCGACCCCGATGAGGGCAAGCTCGTCGCGGCGGCGCTGGCCATCCAGGAAAAGGCCGTGCCGACCAGCAGCGACGTGCCGCCGCCGAAGCCCGTGGTAGCATCGCGCACGGCCCGATGAGGACCGAAAGCCGGCTTGCCTACAGCGAGGCTCTCGGCCACGACCTCGAGTACCGGGTCTACACAGCCGATCGCGACGCGAACGGGTTTCTCATCGGGCAGCCGATCGTGGCATTCCCGTCCATGAACGGGCGCGTCTGGGACTGGGAGGGGTGGGGCATGATCGAAGCGGTCGCTCAGTTGATCGATGCGGGGCGGATCACCCTGTACTGTGCCGACGGGATTGATTGGCAGTCGTGGACCAACGGCGGCGTCCCGGTCGAGGAGCGCGCGAAGCGCCACGAGGCGTACGAGACGTACCTCGTGAACGAGCTGCTCCCCATCATGCGCGGCGAGTCAGGCCGCCAGGAGGTCTGGGCGACGGGCTGCTCGATGGGTGCCTTCCACGCCGCGAACCTCTTCTTCCGCCATCCGGATCTGGTGGATGGCGTGATCGCCATCTCGGGGGTCTACAAGCCAACCCGCTTCCTGGGTGCGTTCGCGGACGACGCGGTCTACTTCAACTCGCCGCTCTACTACCTGCCCAACCTCGCAGATCCCTGGTACCTGGAGCGGTATCGCCGGGCGCGTCTCGTGTTCGTCGTCGGGCAGGGAGCCTGGGAGGACGACATGCTGGCCGACACGCGGGCGCTCGAGGCGGTGCTCTCCGAGAAGGGGGTACCGGCAACCTTCGACTATTGGGGCCACGACGCCGATCACGATTGGCCGTGGTGGCGAAAGATGCTGCCGCACCACCTCGAGCGCCTTCTCGACAGCTGATCGTCGCGACGACGCGTTGGCGCCGCTGGCAGCCACCGCAGTCGACCGCAGGGCCTGTAGGCCAGACTTCGGCGAGCTCAAATCGTTCGACCTCATCGGAGCGAGCCGGCGCCGGATCGGCCACGTAGCGCTACGTGAGCGTCTGGTCCGAGCGCGCGCCGTCGGTCTGCGCGCGGGCTCCTGAGGGGGCGATGTTGTGATTGAGGTGGAAGACGTTTTCCGGGTCGTATCGGTCCTTCAGGGCAGTCAGGCGAGCGAGGGTCTCCGGTCGGTAAGCATGCCGTACGCCGGTTGCGCCCTCGTCCGCCAGACCGTTGACATAGACCCCACTCGAGAACGGCTCCATCGCCGCGCCGAACCGGCGCTCGCCGGCAATGCGCGCTCGGTCCTCGTCTGGATCCTCCCAGCTTGCGACGGAGACGAACTCGAGCAACGCATCACGATGGCTGAACGCCGTGTCCTCGACCCCGACCTCGCCGATGGCGCCGCCGTAGGCCTGGAAGCTGCCGTCCGGCTGCCATCCATCTGCGCTGGCAGTAGCTCCACCTCGCCCGACAAAGGCGTCGATCGCCGCATCCGGTAGCCCGCGGAGGTAGTGGCCTTTCCAGTAGCGGCGCATGCCATGACGCATGGGCTCGTCGGCGCTGCTCTGCAGCTCCAGGTAGGAGACCTCGTCAATCGCCTCCGCGATGGGCGCGGCGATCGCCCGGTAGGCAGGAATCAAGGAGCGTCCCTGCTCCGGATCGCCGACCCACACGAACCCGGCGTTGACCATTCGCGTGTTGTGCAGCTCAGGTGCAAGGAAGGGCCACTCGGCTGACGTGCCCGCCCAGGCCGTCGGGGTCGCCTGTCGAGGAGCCTCCGCAACCAGCTCCCGGAACGCACGCAGGACGGCAGGTCCTGCCTCCTCGTCGTAGAAGAAGTCGACGGTCAGCGCTCGCCCCGTCACGGGATGGAGTCGGAAGGTGAATTCCGTCACCACCCCGAAGTTCCCGCCGCCACCCCGCAATCCCCAGGCCAGGTCTGCGTTCTCCTCGTCGCTGGCGGTCAGGATTTCGCCATCGGCCGTGACCACCTGGAAGGCCACCACGTTGTCACAGGCCATCCCGAACTGGCGAGCCAGCCAGCCCATGCCGCCGCCAAGCGTTAGGCCGCCCACGCCGGTATGCGACACGTTCCCGGCCGTCGTGGCCAGACCGTGCGCGATGCTCGCCCGATCCAGGTCGCCGAGCAGCGCCCCACCCTGCACGTACGCAAGCCGCGCATCCGGATCGATCCGCACCGCGTTCATGGGGGTCAGGTCGATGACCAGCCCGCCGTGCGGAATGGCCTGACCCACGACGCTGTGTCCCCCGCACCTGACTCCCAGCTCGAGCCCTGCGTCCCGTCCGAAACGGATAGCGGAGGCCACGTCATCGGTGTCGCTACAACGCACGATTAGCGCAGGTCGCCGATCGACCATCGCATTCCAGACCATGCGGGCGTCCTCGAAGCCCTCGTCGCCATGCGTCAGGGCCTGGCCCCGCAGGGTTCTGCGCAGGCCCTCCAGCGACCGGCTGGTCAATACAGGGATGCTCGGCGCGTTCATGGATGCCTCCGGCTGGGTTTTGGCTCGAGACGTCGTACGCTACGACCCCTCCAGCCAGGATTCCTATCGCTCGGCTCAGCCTTCCGCCAGGGTACATGGCCGACGCATGGCGCACGTCAGGGCGTGACGAGCACGTGATACAGCGTTCCGCCCAGATCGGTCAGATAGACCTCGCCATTCTCCGCTTCACCAAATGAGCTGATGTTCACCGCGAACTGGCCCTGGGCCACGAGGTTGGCCACATTCTCGTCCTGGTAGAGCGTCCAGATGCGGCCGGTGCAGTAGTCACCGAAGAGGTAATGGCCCTGCAGCGCGGGCTGTCCCGCACCGCGGTAGCCGTACCCGCCGGTGACGGCGCACCCGATTGAGTCATTCGTGCCGTGCGCGTAGGCGGCTATCGGCAGCGTCTTGCCGGTGGTGACGCAGGTCGAGGCGTTGTAGCAGCTGAAGCCCTCCATGACATTCCAGCCATAGTTCTGCCCACCCACCGCCGGCGCAGCGCGGTCGATCTCCTCATATGCATTCTGCCCAACGTCGCCGATGTACAGGTCGTGCCGCTCCCGGTCGAAGCTGTCGCGCCACGGGTTTCGCAGCCCCCATGCCCAGACCTCCTTGGCCCCGCCGCCGGTGGTGAAGGGATTGGTTGGCGGGATGGCGTAGGGCAGGGCGCCGTTGACATCAATGCGCAGCATCTTGCCAAGCAGGGTGTTCTTGTTCTGCCCATTGCCGAGCGGATCCCCTCCCCCACCTCCGTCGCCCGTGGCGATGTACAGGTAGCCATCGGGTCCGAAGCCGATCCAGCCGCCATTGTGGTTGGTGTAGGCCTGATGGTTGATCTGCAGGATGATCCGCTCGGTGCTGGCCGATGCACTGGTCCGCGCTGCGTTGGCGGTGTACTCCGCGAGGATGACGTCCCCGTTGATGGCCGTGTAGGAGGCGAACAGGCGCAGGTTGCTGGCGAACGATGGGTGAAAGGCGAGCCCCAGCAGGCCTCGCTCACCTGCGCAGCAGCTGACCTTCGCGCTCAGGTCCAGGAACGCGGTCGATTGCAGCACGCCCCCGCTGACCACCCTGACCTTGCCGGTGCGCTCCACGACGAACAGCCGCTGCGTGGCGTCACCGGCGTTGGTCACGAACAGCGGCTGATCCAGGCCTCCGACCACGCTGCCCAGCGTCAGACGGCCCGCTCCGAGGGGTGGGTACCGCAAGCCCACCCCAGCGCCAATCGGCACCCAGTAGCCGGCCCAGATGCCGTCAACGATCCGGAGATAGGAGGTTGATGAACCGATGAGCGCCTGCGCGTTGGCGTGCGCAGACGAGGCGCGTCCGAGCGTATACGTCTTGTGAGCGATGACGCTCCCGGCAGCGTTGAACTTGTAGCCGGTGTGCGTTCCCGCGGCGAACGCGACCGCTCGCAGGCGGGTGAATGGAAGGTAGGTCCGGTTCGATTCCCGAAGGTAAAAGCCGGCCCAGATGCCGTTGACCATCAGCAGCCAGTTGCCCGGGTGGGCGACGACGCTCGTGCGCAGCCGGGTGGAGGCGGTGGACGGACGGCCGAGGGTCGCGGTCTTGGCAGCGACGATCCCACCGCTCGCTTTGAACTTGTACCCGGTGTAGGTGCCGGCGTCGAAGTGCACCAGATGATTCGGGCGGTAGGTCGTCGACGCGGTGGCTCCGGTTACGATTGGCGCGTTGGCAAACGACATGGCGACCAGGGCCAGCGCGACGAGCGCCGCTGAGCGGCGCAGGCGAGGGCGGTTCATGGTCGGCTTGAACTCCCGTGGCGGCCAACGGCGGCGCAATCCTATGTCATGCCGACCGGCAGACGGCCCCTGACCTTGCGTGCCGGTAGAGCAGCCCTTTCGCCGGCTGAGCTGCAAAGGACCCGCCGGACCGGAGCGAACCCGGCAGGTCCAGCAGACGGGAGGGNNCCGGCCTCGGAGGCCGGCTTGGGGCCGTACCTCGCCAGGATCTCCCGATGCAGATCGAGGAGCCGCGGGATGTCCTCGCGGTCCGCCCGTGCCATGCCGCACTCGGTGCAGATGCCCCACGCCAGACCACCGTTCCCGGGATGGTTGATGAGCTGCTCGTCGACCAGCCTGACCTGCTCCGCCGTGGTTCCTGGCTCCTGCTCGTCCGGGTGGTATGGAACCAGGGCGAAGTAGAGCTCCGTGCCGCGGATGATCCGCAGGCCGTGAAGCGGGGTGAAGTAAGACGCCTCACGCTGGTATTGCGGGACGGTAAAGGCGAACCAGCTCACCTGCCGTCGGGCTTTGGCGTTTAGGGCGTTGACCAGCCGCACCTGCGTCTCGAGCGACGCGGGCTCCTTGAAGTGCCGGTGCTTGTAGTCGCCGTAGCACAGGTGCAGCCCCACCGGAACGTCGACCGGCACGTGGTCGACCAGTCGGGCCAGGCGCTCGACGATCGATTCGAACGTCTGCTGCGGCGTCGCGCCAAAGCCACGCTCCAGGATCCCGAACTCGACCGCCACGTCCCATTGCACCGCCAGCTGGTCGTGCGGTATCCGGGCGAGCAGCCCATCCAGGTCGGCCAGCAGCGCGTCTTCGTAGGAGGCCTCCAGCGCGTCCTGATCCTCGTCGACGACCCAGGCATTGATCGAGGCAAGCGGTGTCGGGTATTCAACCTGGAAGCGGACCCCGCCTGGAATGACTCCCTCATCCTGCAGGCGGCGGTAGATCTGGTAGGAGGCCAGGTAGGCATCCGCGTAGCCGAGGTTCGGCCAGTTGACCGACTCCGGGCTCACACCATCGGTCAGGCGGACCTTGGGCATCTCCTTGTAGCCCGGCGCGTCCAGGTCCTGTGGAGCGGCCTGCTCGAGCCCCCGGGTCTGCCAGAACTTCTGGAGCTGGAAGAAGATCCAGTTGGCGCGGTCACCCGTCTCGCCGTCGGGGATGCGGCGGACGCCGTTCGGGACGCGGGCCGAGATCTCGCGAAAGACGGTCTCGGCATCGGCCAGGTTGACGCCGCCGTTGAAGTGGACACCGGTGGGTGGCATGGAGTCGCTCCTTTCACCTGCGACTGCGCAGCGAACAGCGAGGTGAGAAGCGGTGCCGGGTGGACATCTCCTCGACCTCCTATCGGTCCTGGCTGGGGCACCGCATCCGTCGTGAGGGCGACGGGTCAGTTGCCGGGCCGTCATCGAGCCAGGGCTCTCAGGCCACTCGTGATAGGTGCCGCATGGCGCGGCCCGGCCAGTCTAGCAGGCCGCGCCGCGCCGGCAACGGGAGTACGCTGACGCCATGCGTCGATCGTCACGCGAGGCTGGCGGACCGCTGCCCTCCCATCCTGCAGAAGGGGTGCTGATCGGAGGCATCCTCGGCGGCCTCCACCACCTCCTGCTCAAGCGGCCGCGTCCGGTCACCCAGATCGAAGAGCCCTATTCCGAGCCGTGGGCGACGCTCAACGGGATCTCCGTGGAGGGGATGGATGAGCGGATCGAGCGTCCCGAGCCGCCGGACCGGAGCGGCGCCCGCCTCTGACCTCAATCAGCCGCGGGGACGCGGTCACGCCGGATGAACAGCAACACCAGCCCTGAGGCCGCGGCGACGCCCGCGCCTCCGAACACGATCACGCTCCCCCACCGGACCGTGGTGGGGTGGATCAGGCCCGGCGCCAGGACCTGGAAGGCCGCAATCGAACCGATGACGCCGATGATCGACAGCCCGATGCCGAAGATGAAGGCCCAGACCTCGCGGCCGCGCATGCCCTCGATGACCTCGCCCGCCGCGAACCCGCAGGCGACCAGGCCGAACCCGAGTGCGCCGGTCACCAGCAGGGCTCCCAGGTTGGTCACGCCGCCGAACACCTCGAGGGCCAGCAGACCCAGCACCCCGAGGCCAGCCCGGCGCCACGCCTTGGCATATCCCCGAAAAATGACCACTGGAAATGCCACGATGAGGTCCGGCACGATCTCAGGTTTCTCGGCGCGCGCGGCGAACGCTTTGCGCTGCTCCGCAGCCTCCACCTCGCTGAGTCCGCGCGCTGTTTTGCATCGGTAGCACTCAGGATCCTGGGGTCGGTTGGACTTCCAGCAGACCGGGCAGGTCCATCCATCAGCGAAGACCATGCGCCTCCCTCCGTCGTAAGCCGCGTGTCCGCCGATTATCGCGCTCCGCGGCGCACCCAGCCACGCATCTGACATCAAGTCCGGGAATCGCGACCCGAGCAATCTGTTCCGCCGCAACCAGAACATTCCACCGGAGGCGCCACAGGCCTGAGACGAGTCCTCAGGTTCGGTCGCCTGGCGTCTCGGGGAGGTGGACCGGACCCGGTCGCGTTGGCACACCGTCTGCTCCGCTGAGCACCAGCCGGTGCATGCCCGTCTTCTGCCCGGCTGGGCGACGCACTCGAGCGGGGCCTGGACCAAGGATGGGCATGTTGAGGGCTCAAGCCCGATGCGGCAACGCGGCATCATCGCGATTCCTGGCGGCCCGCGAGGCGCGTGGTAGAGCCCGCACGAAGCGGCGGGCGACCCGCCCCCTGGGCCACGGTCCTGGTGCTGAGCCTGTGTTCGGCGTGCAGCTCGCCGCCCGGCACTGGGCCATCGGCGAGCGTGAATACCGATACGGCCGCCCTGCGAGACCTCGAGCACCCGGTGCTCAGCGAGGTCAAGGCGGCGACCACCATGCTGGCCGCCAACGACTTCGCGGGAGCCGCCGACAAGCTGACCGCCATCGGTCACGACGGCAGAAAGATCCTCGACTGGCTCGATGCCCACGCCACCTTCGCGAAGGCGAACAGCGCCGCCACGGACTGCCTGCGGGAGACCATGACCGACCTGGGCGACCAAGCCGAGACCCTGGTTCCCCACCTCCGCGCGGGCGACGCGACCACCGATCAGCTCAACAAGCTCCGCCTCGACCTCGGCGAGGCGGGCAACTGCGTGCAATCCGGGGACTGAACGACCAGGAGGTCAAGCACGGTGAGGAGCAAGACGATCCATCGCGGCACAGGCGCCATCGGTCTGGTTGTCGTACTCGTGGCAGTGACCAGCCTCTTGGTGGCGCCCATGGCCAGCGGCGCAGCCACCTTCGGCGCGCCGTTCCAGCTGAACAACCCCACCCATCCATTCGTATTCGGGGTGCAGGACGTGGAGCCCAGCGTTCGCGTCGACACCATCGGCAACGTCTTCCCGGGCGCCATTCGCGGCGTGCCTGCAGGCGTCGACGTCTGGCGCGTGTTCGCGCCATACGACAGCGCACACTACGAGTACCTCGGTCAGCCGGATGCGCCGACATTTCCTGGCGTGGGTCCCGGACAGGACACCGATCCGGGCGTTGGGCTGGGCGGCGGTGACATCGATTTGGCCAGCAGCTGCGGAACCAACACCCTCAATGTCTCGAGCCTGATGCTGTCGAGCACGAACAACTTCCGCTCCACGGACCAAGGGCACACCTTCACCGCGACCGCCCCGTCATCGGCGAACTACGCGGGCGTGGACCGGCAGTGGTACGACAACGACGGGCCGTCGACCATCTACCAGAGCGTGCACGAGTTCGCGGCCGGGAACACGATCGTGATCACGCGATCGACTGACGGCGGCCTCACTTGGGGGCCGGTGCCCGGCCAGGTCATCAACCCCGCGCAACCCGACGCGTACGGCGCGGCGCTGCCGCTGAACAACAAGCTCGGCAACATCGTTGTCGACCAGCATCGGCATTACCTCTACCAGATCTATTCCGCGGGAGCCACGCCGCTGGACAACGTCAACGGCTATGCCTTGCACGCGGTCTGGATGGCCGTCTCGACGGATGAGGGCCTGACCTGGACGGATCACCTGATCTATGCCCACCCGTCTACCTCCATGCGGACCGATAACGTCTTCCCCGCGGTCGCGGTGGATGACGCCGGCAACGTCTACGCGGTCTGGAGCCTGCTCGACTCGAACGACGCGACCAACCACCCCGGCACCTTCTTCAGCTACTCCACCGATTTCGGTTCGAGCTGGCATGCGCCGGTAAAGGTCAACGCCGGGTCGCAGAAGACGACCCTGTTCCCGTGGATCGATGCCGCCGGGGATGGAGGCGTCGACATCGTCTACTACGGCACGACCTCCAACGTGAACGACATGCCGGCTGTGTGGAATGTCTTCATGGCCCAGTCGCTCA
>VBJP01000186.1 GCA_005880165.1 Chloroflexota bacterium
AGGCGCTGGCCGCGCTGGAGCGGGATCGGCGGGTGGTGGGGGTGCGCGTTGCCGGTGAGGACCGATGGATCGCCATCGAGGACACGCCCCGATATCGCGACGGGCTGGGCGTGAGCCCACCGCCTGGGATTGCGGACGCATGGCTGGAAGCTGCCGCCGGCGATCCGCTGGACTCCCTGCTCATGCGCTGGGCGCGAACGCACGCCCCGTTCACCGCCTCAGATCCATCGGGCCGGTGGGGTATTGCGCCATCAGTCGTGGTCGAGCACCTGGCAGGCCTGGTGGCGACCGACCGGCTCGTCGAGGGCACCTTCCGGCCGGGTGGCACGCAACGGGAGTTCGCGGAAGCTGATGTGCTGCGCCTGCTGCGCAGACGGACGCTCGCTCGCCTGCGGCGCGAGGTGGAGGCCGTCCCGCCCGCTGCGCTGGGACGGTTCCTGCCCTCATGGCAGGGGATCGGCTCCCGCGCGGCCGGCCTGGATCGGCTTCTCGAGGTCGTCGCTCAGCTCGAGGGAGTGCCGATTCCGGCCTCCATCCTCGAGCGCGATGTGCTTCGCATGCGCATCCGTGACTATTCGTCGCGCCTGCTCGACGAGCTGGGAGCGTCCGGAGAGGTCGTCTGGTTGGGCCGCGGATCACTGGGGAGGGATGACGGTCGGGTGGCGCTCTACCGACGGGATCGCGCCGCACTGCTGGCCAGCTCGGGACAGGCCGACGGGTCGGAGCAACCCAACGGTGAAGCGCATCTTCGGATCCGCGAGCATCTCGGCCGGCGGGGAGCGTCGTTCTTCCGGGAGCTGCGGGGAACCATTGGGGATGCGGCCCGCACCGACGACGAGGCGCTCGACGCGCTCTGGGACCTCGTCTGGTCGGGAGAGGTGACGAACGACACGTTCGGCTCGCTGCGCGCGCTTTCCCTGCCGCGCTCCAGGTCTCGCTCGTCGAGCACGCGACCGCGGCCGGGACGGCTCACCTCCATGGGCCCGCCGCGAGCGGGCGGTCGCTGGTCGCTGGTGGCCGAGCTGATCGGTGAGGCGAAGACGCCCACGGAGCGTGGTCATGCGACCGCCGTGGCCCTCCTCGAGCGTCATGGGGTCGTGACGCGCGAGGCGGTGATGGCCGAGAACCTGCCCGGCGGCTTCTCCGCCGTGTATCCGGTCCTCAAGGCAATGGAGGAGGCCGGCCGCGCTCGACGCGGGTACTTCGTCGCGGGATTGGGAGCGGCCCAGTTCGCGCTGCCGGGCGCGGTGGATCGGCTGCGCGCCGAACGCGAACCTCCGGAAACGCGGCGGGCGGTGCTGCTGGCGGCTGCGGATCCGGCCCAGCCCTACGGGGCCGCACTCGCGTGGCCGCGCCGGGACGACGAGCGCGCGGCGGTTCAGCGCGCGGCCGGAGCATACGTGGTGCTTGTGGATGGGGATGCGGTGCTATATGTGGAGCGTGGCGGACGGTCGCTCATCACCCTGCCCGCGGCAGATGACGCGGAGGTACTGTCAGCCGCGCTGCCAGCGCTTCGCGAGCTGCTGACGCCCATCGGTCCACTTCGAGAGCTGGTCATCGAGCGCGTCGATCGCGACCCGGTGGCCGCCTCGTCCCTGGCTGAAGCTCTTCGCGAGATCGGCTTCCGGCAGGCGTATCGCGGCTGGGTGCTGCGTCCGACCTACCCCGATTCCTAATAGTTCGAGCTCGTGGAAGGCCAGACGCCTTGGACGTAGTCGACGATGCTCGGCGACTCTGTACCGTCCACGAGGCTGTAGACCAATGGCTTGGGGCCGGGGCCCGTGCAGCCCCGAGCAACCTCCGTCGTGTACCACAGCTGCGCGGAATTCAGGAACACTGGGTTGTTCCGAGCCTTGCCAATCAGCTGTGGGCTGCCGCCGCGAGCGAGATCGACGAGGTAGACATCATGCGACCCGTCCTGGTGAGCCACGGAATATGCCAGGTGGGCGCCATCTGGAGTGATGGTTGGATGAAGCCAATGCACGCCGGCCAGGAACCGCTTTGGATTCGAGCCTGGCGACCATGTCCAAACGTCATTTCCTTGGCTGTAATAGAGCGTCTCGGAGATCGGCGACCACAGCGCCGTGGCGGGCTCGGCGGCCGAGCTCCAGCCGCCTCGCGGAGGAAGGACCGACAGCACTGCCGTCTGACCCGCAGCCACCAGCAGACTGTTGAGATTCGGATACTGGTCAAGGACGAAGAGATCAGCCCCCGAATGGGTGTAGTCCCCAAGCGCCGAGCTGTCCTCCGGACCTCCGCACAGCCCTTCGAAGACATTCGGCAGCGCCGCAATCACGTCATCGCCCGCATGGGTCGTGACATGGATCTTGTCGGTGCCACTGGCTTGGTCCGAGGTCATCCAAAGGACCTGGTCGAGGCCTGGTGACACGGCGATGAACCTCCGAAGGGTCGCGGAGTCTCCCGGTAGCTGGAACCAGTGGTAGTGCACCTCGGGCAGGTCGACGACGGCATAGGTGTAGGTGCCTGAACCTGGATCTTCGAGGACCACATGCCGGGCGTCAATCAGCGCCGTGACTCTCACGTTCTGGAAGGTTCCGAAGGTGCAGACGGTTCGGGGACTAGCCGGGTCCGCGTAGTCGCGCAACGCCTGCCCAACGGCTCCGTGCATCTGTACCAAAGCGACTGGATCCGACGTTCCGATCGACCCGCTGCAGACGATCTTCGACACGAAGCCAGGAGGCTGCTGAGCAGGGAGCAGGTCGAACAGGCCGCTGGTCGACGTCGCCAAAGGCGGAGCCGAAGCCGATGGCGCCGCGGATGGCGACACGGACGAGGTTGCCTTTGCGCTCGTGGAGGGGGCAGATGAAGCGGTCACGACCGGCAGAGCGGATGGCTGCGGGGTCACCTGAACAGCCTGCCAGGGCAGCTTGATCAGGCCGCTGCCGACGGCCGCGCCGACGGCCAGCACGGCGACCAGCATGACCGCCGCAACGAGGAGCAGAGCCAGATGGCTGCTGCGTGAGCCGCCCGCCTCTCGGGTCAAGCGCTCGAAGAGCTGATCAGCGAACGCCGGATCGGGTGAGGCCGGCTCGTCAACCTGGCGAAGGAGACGGCGGATCTGATCCTCATGCATCGGTCTGGCCCTCGTATGCTCGCCGGAATCCCTCACGGGCTCGGCCGAGCAGTGATTCGGTGGCTGATTCGCTGCGTCGAAGAAGGCCCGCGATCTCACGGACCGAGAGCTGGTCGAGGTAGCGGAGCATCAGGGCGAGCCGATGCTCGGCGCTCAGGTTTGATAGCGCTCTCTCGACGTCCTCGCGTTCGTCGGCTTCCCGCCAGGCGCGGTGTTCGGAGTCGGAGTGGGCATGGATCAGACGCAGCTGACGGCTGGCATTCCGATGATCTCGGCGCATGTGGTCGGCGAGCCGATGCCGGCCGATCGAGCAGATCCAGGTGACCGGGTCGGATCGACCCTCAAAGCGGCGTCGGGAACGGATGGCCTCGACGAAGGCCTCCTGCGTCGCCTCTTCGGCGAGCGACTGATCGCCACAACGAGCGAGGAGGTAGCGGTAGACCCGCGGGAGAGCATCGTCGTACCAGCGGCGGAATCGTACGGGGTTGGCGACGAGCTCAGCGAATGAGGGCGCGCCACCGCTGGAGGTGGCTGAAGGCGTCATCTGCTCATTCGCCCCGTCGACCCTGACCGTCATGCAAGGTTAGACGCGCGAGGTGGGCGAAATCCTTCGCGGCCTGCCGAGATTGTTTCCCGGAGGTCGACCTTCGGGACATAGCAGTGTCCCGAAGGAACCCTGCCAACGGCCCCTTGATGCAATCTCCAGGGTCGCGGCCCGGCTCCTCCGGGACGCCGACAACGTTACGGCTCGGGCCACCGGCCGCCAAGGGGAGTTGTCCACGAATTTCGCCGGTCGGTGCCAGAGTTGTCCACCATTCATCCACACCAGACCGCACCCGCGCAGGCTTGGCGCGGGGGGCTGACGAGCTCAGGGTCGCAGGATCACCTCCTGCAGATAGCTCGGCAGCTGCACCTCCAGCCCCATGTCGCCGCGGATGCGATCGGCGAAGGCGCTGGCTGCTTCCGGATCGCCATGGACGACGAACACCGTCTTCGGGCGGCCGTCCGCTGCGGCGGCGCCTCCGGCACGCGCGAAGTTCCGCACCCAGTCCTCGAGCTCGTGCTCGTCGGCGTGCGCGGAGAAGCCCGAGATCGACCGCACCTTGCAGCGCACCGGGTAGATCTGGCCGTCGATCCGCGCCTCTTTCGCCCCATGCTGGATCGCATACCCCAGGCTGCCCTGACCCTGGTAGCCGATGAACAGCAGCATGGACGCCGGGTCCGGCAGGAAGTCCTTGAGATGGTGGAGGATGCGCCCGCCGGTAAGCATCCCGGAGGAAGCGACGACCATGAAAGGCCGGGGTTGGGTGCGGATCGCCTTGGACTGCTGCGCGTCGTTGGTGAACTGCTCGCCCGGGTATTCCAGCGGCGAGCTACCCGAGCGCAGCAGCGCGGCGGTCTCCTCGTCGTAGTCCTCAGGGTGCCGCAGGTAGACGTCGCTCGCCCGGCTGGCCATGGGCGAATCGAGGAAGAGCGGCAGTTTCGGAATGCGGCCGTCACGCAGCAACCGGTCCAGCTCCCAGACGACCTCCTGCGTGCGACCGATCGCGAACGATGGAACCAGCAGCACGCCGCGACCGCCGGCAACCTCGCTGACCGCGGCCGCCAGGTCCTCGACCGCCTGCGCCATCGGTCCGTGCTCGCGGTTGCCATAGGTCGACTCGACCAGCACGAAGTCGGCATGGCTGATCGGCGTCGGGTCGCGAAGGATGGGTGTGTCGCAACGACCCAGGTCTCCCGAGAAGACGATGGTGGTGGCAACCCCGCCGTCGGTCACGGTCAGCTCGATGATGGCGCTACCCAGGATGTGCCCCGCATCGTGAAATTGGGCCGTGATGCCCGGAGCGACCTGCAGGGTCTGCTCGTACTGGACCGGGCGGAAGAGGCGCACGGTCGCGTCCACGTCCGTCGCGTGGTACAGGGCAGCGCGGCTCATGGTCGCCGCCTCCGGATCCGCCTGCCGCAGGCGAGCCGGCATACCGGGATCGTCGCGCTCGACCGCGGTCTCCTCGTCAGACGTGTCGGCTGCCTCGGGGTGGTGGCGACGCCAGCGAGCCTCCGCCTCGTCCTGCAGCTTGGCGGCGTCGCGCAGCACGATCTCGGTCAGGTCCAGCGTCCCTGGAGTGGCGTGGATCGGTCCGGTGAAGCCGGCCCTGACCAGCGAGGGGATGCGGCCGCAGTGGTCGAGGTGCGCATGCGTCAGGAGCAGTGCGTCCACGGTGCGAGCTTCGAACGCGAACGGCATGCGGTTGCGGGCCACCTCGTTCGGGGAGCCCTGGAAGAACCCGCAGTCGACGAGGATGCGCCGCTCGCCGGCGGTGACCAGGTACTGGCTGCCCGTCACCGTCTCCACCGCGCCAAGGAACTGAATGGCAATCGTCATGGGCGGCAGTATGGCCGGTCGCTCGCCCCTATCATCGGGGGGATGCCATTCCCCATCGAACCGCCGATCGAGCCGATGCTCGCCAAGCCGACACCCGAGATTCCGACCGCCCCGGGTTGGATCTTCGAGCCAAAGTGGGACGGGTTCCGCGCGCTCGTGTACCGCGACGGATCGGAGGTCTACATCCAGTCCCGCGACCTCAAGCCGCTCAACCGCTATTTCCCGGAGCTCGAGGAGCCGCTCCGATCGCTGGCCAAGCCTGACGCGCGTTTCGTGCTCGACGGCGAGGTAGTGATCGCCACGGACGAGGGGCCGGGTGGCGATGCTGGCGCGCGAATCGCCGGCCTCGTACGTCGCCTTCGACTGCCTGGCCGATGGGGCCGATGACCTGCGCGCGGCGCCCTTCTCGGAGCGCCGGCGCCACCTGCTGGGGATCCTGGCCAAGCCCCCGCCATCGGTCCGCCTGACGCCCTCGACGGAGGACCCGGCCACCGCGCGGCATTGGTTCGATGCCTTCGAGGGAGCGGGGCTCGATGGTGTCATCGCCAAGCGCGCCGATCAGCCCTACCTCCCCGGCAAGCGCGAGATGGCCAAGATCAAGCACCTCCGCACCGCCGATTGCGTGGTTGCGGGGTTCCGATGGCACAAGAACGGCCCGGGGACCCTGATCGGCTCGTTGCTGCTGGGGCTCTGGAACGATCAGGGCCAGCTCCAGCACGTAGGCGTGACTGCGTCGTTCAGCACCGTCAAACGCGCTGAGCTGGTGAAGTTCCTGGAGCCGTACCGTCGCGACGCCATCGCTGACCACCCGTGGCGTGAGTGGCGTGAGTGGGAGGAGCGTGCGGCCGCCGAAGGGCGCAGGCTTCCCGGCGCCACCAGCCGCTGGAATCGGGGCAAGGACCTCTCGTGGGAGCCGCTTCGGCCCGAGCTGGTCGCGGAGGTTGCCTTCGACCACCTGCAGGGCGATCGCTTCCGGCACGGCACCACGTTCCAGCGCTGGCGGACGGACAAGTCGCCGGCCGACTGCCGCTACGACCAGCTCGAGGAAACGCCGCCGGCACTGCTCGCTGACCTCTTCGGATCCTGACTGGGCCTGGAGCAAGGCTCGGCGGTACACTTTCGGCATCCCTTGGGATCGCATCCCGACCCCCAAATGCCGACTGCACCTCGGGAGGTTCCTCGTTGACCGTCACTGATACGAACGCGCTCGTCGACGAGCTCGCCACTCGCTTCTGGGAGAAGATCCTGGAGCTCGATCCGATCCAGGCCACCATCCTCGGCGACGATCGCTACGACGATCGTCTGCCGGATCTCAGTCCCGAGGGTCGCGCCAAGGAGGCGGACCTCTCGCGACAGGTGCTGTCGGAAGCCGAGGCGATCGGAGGCGACCACCTCGATACCGAGCAGGTGATCACGCGAGACATGCTGATGCTGATCGCCCGCAACGGGCTCGAGGCGCAGGAGCGCAAGTTCTACCAGCTGGCCGTCGATCACATCTGGGGCGTCCAGACGATGCCCGTGCTCATCGCTCAGTACCAGAAGGCGGACACGCCCGAGGGGCTGGACAGGCTACTCACCCGATACGCTGGCTACCCGACCCTGGTCGACCAGCAGATCGGGACGCTGCGCGAAGGGATCGCCGACGGCCGAACGTCCGCTGCGGTCCCGGTGCGGCGGGCGATCGAGCAGATCGACCGCATGCTGTCGGTCCCCCCGGAAGACTACCCGGCGGTGAGGATCGCGCAGGTCGCCGACGATGCGGCGCGCGAACGCCTGCACGACGCTGCCCACGAGACCCTGTATCCCGCCATCCAGCGCTATCGGGACTTCCTCGCCCAGGAGTACGAATCTCATGCGCGACCGATGCCTGGCATATCCACCACCCCCGGCGGCGAGGAGATGTACCGCCTCGCGATCCGCATGCAGACCACGCTGGATGCGAGTCCTGAGGAGGTCCACGCCTTTGGCCTGGACGACCTGGAGTGGATCGAGCGGGACAAGGACACCATTGCGCGCGGCCTTGGGCACGCGGATCGGATCGCGCTCGACGCGGCACTTGCGGACGACCCTGCCAACCACACCGACGACCCGCAAGCCCTGGTCCGCATGGCACAGCAGCAGACGGAGCGCGCGTTCGCGGCTGCCCCGCGCTTCTTTGGCCGACTCCCAAAGGCGGACTGCGTGGTGATGGCGGTGGAGGAGTACCGCGAACAGGAATCGCCGCCCGCCTTCTACATGCCACCCAGCATCGACGGATCGCGGCAGGCGCAGTACTACCTGAACACCTACAAGCCGCACGATCGGCTGCTCCACAAGGTCGCCGCCATCACCTTCCACGAGGCCACGCCCGGGCACCATTTCCAGATCGGGATCGAGATGGAGCTCGATCACCTCAACGCGTTCCGTCGCTACGGGTCGCGTCTGGCGGGCGCGGCTTACGCGGAGGGCTGGGGCCTGTACGCGGAGCGGCTCGCCGACGAG
>VBJP01000187.1 GCA_005880165.1 Chloroflexota bacterium
CCGCTTCAAGGTCTCCCTCAGCCCGGAGCACATCACGCCGGACTGGGATCTCTCGCGGCTGTACGTCAACAACATGGGCGGCTCGAAGCTGACCGTCGTCGACCAGAAGACGGCGAAGCCGATTGGGGACATCAACGTTCCCTATCCGTACAACCTGTACTTCACCCTGGACGGCTCCAAGGCCATCGTCGTCGACGACTTCATGACCGCCAGATACATCGGCAACAACGGGCTCGCCTTCTACGACCGGAAGACCTGGAAGCTCCTCAAGTTCCTGAAGGTTCCCTTCACCGGCGTCGACCACATGGACATGTCTGCGGACGGCACCTTCCTGCTGGCGAGCTGTGAGACCTCGGGAATGGCGGTGAAGGTCGACACCCGCACGATGACGATCACCGGATCTGTCCGCGTCGGTGGCCTTCCGCTCGACGTCCGCCTGTCACCGGACGGCAAGTTCTTCTTCATCGCCAACCAGGGCCTGAGCGGCGTGAATGTCGTCGATTCCAAGACACTCAAGGTCGTGCGCTTCATCCATACCGGTACCGGGGCTCACGGCCTGGGAATCAGCCGTGACACCACCAAGCTCTACGTCACCAACCGCATCGCGGGGACCATCTCGGTCATCGACTTCGCCACACAGAAGGTCATCGCCACCTGGAAGGCAGGCGCGTCGCCGGACATGGTCGCCTTCTCGGCGGATGGTTCGCAGATGTGGGTCTCGAACCGGTACAACGGCACCGTCGACGTCTTCGACCCTAAGACTGGCAGGATCATCAAGACCATCGCCACCGGCGCCAACCCTCACGGACTCATGTATTGGCCCCAACCCGGCCGATACAGCCTCGGCCACAACGGGAACATGCGCTGAGCTCTGCCCGCATGGCCAAGGCGCGGCCAATCGGGATGATGCTGGTCGCTCTCCTGGGGGCCTGTTCCAGCAACTCACCCACGCCGACCGCGGGCCCTTCGGCTCCGGCGGCCACCGCAACAGCAAGCGTCGCCGTCGCCTCGCCATCGGCTTCTCCAACAGCCTCGACCAGCCCCACCCCGACCAGTGGCGGAGTCTACGCAGCCACGGTGAGCGGCAACCTGACGCCCAGGCTCGCCGGGCTTGCGCCCCGCGTGTACGTCCCAAACGAGCGGTCGGGAGACGTGACCGTCATCGATCCGCTCACCTACAAGGTCATCGGTCGCTTCAAGACCGGGCTCTACCCGGAGCACATCACGCCGGACTGGGATCTCTCGCGGCTGCTGGTGAGCAATATGTCGAGCTCCACCCTGACCGTGCTCGATCCAGCGACCTCACGACCGGTTGGCAACGCGATCTCCGTGGTGACGCCGTACGACCTCTATTTCACGCCGGACGGCTCGCGAACCGTGGTGGTCAACGACTACATCAACCCGGCCAACGTCAAGCTCAACGGCCTGTACTTTTTCGATCGACGGACCTGGAAGAAGCTCGGCTGGGTCAACATCCCGTGGATGGGCGCGGACGACCTGGACATGTCCGCGAACGGCCGATACCTGCTGGTGAGCTGCGAGTACAGCGGCATAGTCGCCCGGGTGGACACGACCTCTATGAAGGTCACGGGGTCGGTGCGGGTCGGCGGACTGCCGCGTGACGTTCGGCTTGCGCCGGATGGGCGCCACTTCCTGATCACCAACGAGAGCCTCGGGGGCGTCTCGGTGGTCGACGGCACCACGATGCGGGTCACGCGCTTCATTCGCACGGCAGCGGGCGCGCACGGCCTCGAGTTCAGCCGCGACGCGTCACGGGTGTACGTGAACAACCGTTCGGCGGGCACCATCTCCGTCGTCGACCTTGCGTCGTTGAAGGTGGTCGCGACGTGGCGGGTCGGCGGCTCGCCGGATGAGATGGTGCTGGCGCCAAATGGTCGCGAGCTGTGGATCGCAAATCGCTACGACAACACCGCGTCCGTGGTAGACGTGGCAACCGGGCGGATGACGCACACGATCGCCGTGGGAGAGGCTCCGCACGGGATCCTGTACTGGCCGCTGCCGGGAACGATAGCCATCGGCCAGAACGGGAACATGCGCTGAGCCTTCATGCGCGCGCCCAACGAGCCGCGCCAAACCAGGTACCAGCCCGATTTCGTCTCTTGCGCCCCCGACCACCGGCTGAGCAGACTGCTCCTCGAGCATCTGGAGGGTATCGGTGCCAAACGAGTCCCTGACGATTGGCTTATTGCTGGCGGCCCTGGTGATCGCCACCTTCATGGACGCGCAGCTGCTCCGCCGCAGGCACCGCGCAGACAATGCGTTGCATCGAAGCATGGACGCCATCGCGGATAACTACGGTCGTTCCGGGCTTCCCTAGCGGAAGGCCGGCGGAGGAATCGGCACGGATTTTGCTTCGTTGACTCCCTTGCCGGCAACCGGCTCGAGTCGCAGCGGCGTGAGCCAGGTTGCCATGTAGGGCCGGGGACAAGGAGGGGAACAGTGAAGCGGTTTTGGACGGCGTTGGCGATCGTTGCGGTGATCGGCGTGGCGCTGTTCCTGCTCGCGGCAGCCGACGCGGGGGCTTCTCGAGCATTGGGCGCCGCCTTCTTCTTCATCTGACCTCGGCGGGCGTCAGCCAGGGCATTCGTCGAGACGGCTTTGCGCCGCACGGTCCGGCTGTCACGGTCAGGGATGGAGCCGCCCGGCAGCGATGCATTACCGCTCGCCGGTCGTACTCCTTCCAATGGCATTGCAAGATCAACTGGCCTACGGCGGGCTGGCAGCATCTGTGCTAACACAAGGCCTGACATGAATGCTGAGAGTCCACAGCTCAAGGGTTGGCGGCGAGCCGTCGAGCAGCTGGAGAGCGCCGCCCTTGATGTCTGGGCCCGACCGCTGGTGGTGATGGTGGCCGGCTTCGCCCTCGCGGCTGCAGCGCTGCTCGCCGGACGTATGCTTCCGCAGCCAATGCGCCTCCCAACGCAGACGGGCACCCTGGCGGGCCTGGCCGCCCTGGGACTGATCACCTTGTGGCGGACCCGGGAGACCGTGCCAGATGCGCTCGCACGCGAGATCGTCGCCCGCGTCTCGCGCGCTCGCGAGCTGATGAGGGCTCTACCGGCTGAGCTTCATGTCTCGCTGGCCGACGACATCGGCCGCCTCACCCAGCCCATCAGCCCATGGTCGGTCGCTGCGCTGACGGCCTTCGCGATGCTGGTCACCACCATGGCAGCGGCCGCGACCGCGGGCCTTTCCGCCGCGCTGCTTCCTCAGCTTGGGCAGCTGAACATCGCCGCGGGCCTGACGTTGGCCGCGCTCCTGCTGCCGGGTTACGTGCGATTGGTGACCATCACCGCGGCGCAGCGCCTCGAGGAGCGCGCCGTCCTGGTGGAGCGCCTCGTGGAGATCGCGACCCGCGCCTGACCCGCCTTGCGACCGGCGGCTCGCAGACCAGCGGCGCTCAGCGGGCGCGCCAACCTCATCGAAACGTTGATGCGGGACCGTCGCACCATGCACACTGCGCCGATCCACTGAGGTCGACGCAGCGCATCGCCCGAGCCAATGAACTTCGTCTTCATATCGCCGAACTTCCCGCCGAACTGGTACCTGTTCTGCGTTCGCCTCCGCGAGGCCGGCGCCAACGTCCTGGGCATCGGAGACGCTCCCTACCATGAGCTGCGGCCTGAGCTCCAGCACGCGCTGAGCGAGTATTTCCGCGTCGACGACATGCACAGCTACGACCAGCTCGTCCGCGCACTGGGACACCTGACCCACCGCCATGGCAAGCTCGATCGCCTCGATTCCCTCAACGAGTACTGGCTCGAGACGGAGGCGCGGCTCCGGACTGATTTCAACATTCCGGGCATCAAGAACTCCGACATCGCGCGCATGAAGCGCAAGTCGCTGATGAAGCGCCTCTTCGAGCGATCGGGCCTGCGGGTGGGGCGCGGCAAGGTCTGCCGCAGTCCCCGGGCGGTGCGCGAGTTCATCGGCCTGGTGGGCTATCCAGTCGTGGCCAAGCCGGACGCCGGCGTCGGCGCGGCCGCCACCTACAAGCTGGAGACCGATGACGACGTTCGTCGCTTCCTCGCGGACAAACCTGCCATCGACTACATCCTCGAGGAGTTCCTGGACGGCACGCTCCTCACCTATGACGGTCTCATCAACCGGCGCGGCGAAGTGGTCTTCGGATCGTCGTTCTACTACTCACAGGGCGTGATGGAGGCCGTCAACGAGGACACCGACATCTGGTACTGCAT
>VBJP01000188.1 GCA_005880165.1 Chloroflexota bacterium
TATTCGACACCGCGTTTCGCGACACGACCGCAGACGAGCGCCTCTTCTTCGCCATCCCTGGCGCCCTATGCATTCCTTGCCGGCAGCTGTACGTCGACCAGCAGCTGATCGGCATCCTTGGACTCTCCGAGGCGCGCTGCACGTTCGCCATCGAGAGCGATCGCGTGCTTCGCTCGCCGGCCGCCTGACCGGCCGCCGCCCCTCCGCTCGCCAGCGCGTGCTGGCACCTTGACGCCGCGCTAGCCGGCTGCGCTACGCCCCGCGAGCACGTGCTCGCCGAGCCAGGCGGCGACCGCCGCCTCGGGCTCGATGTCGTTCTTTTTGATGGCCAGATCGGCCTCGAAGAGCCCGCGCAGCATCCTCTCCAGCTCAATGGGCCGATAGCGGCGAGCGGCTTCCACGACCCGCTCCGCGATCCGCGCGTTGCCGCGCCCCACCAGGCGCGTCAGCTCCAGTGGGGGCACGCCGCGGTCGACCAGGTCGCGGGCAACAATGAGATCCGAGATCCGCCCCTGGAGCGAGGCCATGATGCGCAGCACCGGCTGCCCTTCCTCGAGGGCGCGTCGCAAGGCTGACGCCGCGGCGGCCGGCTCCCGGCGGTCGATGGCGTTGGTGATGGCGAAGACGGAGGCCGGCCGGGTGTCCGCGGTGAGCAGCTCGACGTCCTGGAGTCCAATCGACCGCTCCCCGGCGTAGGTCGCCAGCTTGCGGAGCTCCGAATCGATCACGCGCGTCTGCTCGCCGCGCTCCACGTCGGTCTCCCAGATAGCGCCGCCCACGCGCTCCGCGAGCAGCGATGAGGCCCGCTCCTCGATCGAGTAACCGACGGATGCTGCGCGACGACGGGTCCAACTAGCCAGCTCGGCGCGGCGCGGTGCACGTTGCTCCACGACCTTCCCACCCCGTTCGCGCACCCCTTGCTCGAGGCGCCGCAGGAGCGCCGGCGGCTTGCCGACATCGCGAGACGGCCGCTCCTCCGCGAGGGCCAGGGCCGCTCCCTCCGGGAGGTCGCGCACCAGGCCGAGGAGCTTCTCCTCGCCGGACAGCGAGCGACCCGCCGCCCTGAGTGGTTGATGCACCACCACCAGGTGCGGCCCGAAGAGCCCGACCGAAGCGGCCTCCAGGCGCGCCCGGTCGAGCAGCGCCTCGTCGGGTGACCGCTCGGGCGCCAGGTCGATGCGGTCGGGGTTGCCCAGCTCGGAGGCCAGCTCCGCGACCGCCGCCGCAATCGCGAACGAGTCGTCGCCGTGCGCGAGGAGCAGCGACGTCGTCACCGGCTGGCCCGCTCCGCGGCGGACGCCTGCCACGCCACCCGCAGCTGGTCGACGAGGCCTGCGACCGGGAGGCCGATGGCATCCGCGAGCTCCTGTTCAAGCGCCAGCGCGGGCCGCCGAGCGGCGTTGATCTCAACGCGGAAGCGCGGGTAACGGCGTGCCATGTCGTCCAGGCGCTCGTCGATGGTCATGAACACTTGGGCCACGTGCTTGTCCGCCACACTGACGACCACCGATGGCCACCCACGCGGAAAGCGCCGGTCGTCGAGCAGGGCGCTCACCGGATGGCCGGCGACTGGCGGAGCCAGCTCTGCGAAGCCCATCGACTCGAGCATCGCCGCCCCCGTCAGGCCGTGGACGCCTCGCCCGCCCCTTGTCTCGAGCTTGTCGATGTCGTGGAGGAGGGCGGCGGCCTCGACGAGGCCCACGTCGATCGGAATCCCAGCGGCTTCGAGCCGCTGGGCCGCGTCCTTCGCAACCCGCGCCACGCCCTCCGAGTGCGCGACGATCCCCGCCGGGAGCCAGCGCGCGACCAGGATGCGATGGGCCTCCTCGGCGTTCGGAATGGCCATCCGAAGATGCTACCCGCCGGCGTTGCCGGCGTCTGAGGGCGGTTGGCGGGCAGAGGGGCACCGCTGGTCGCTCTTCGCGAGGGACCGCCGCGCACGACTCGCCCATGAGCGGAGATGGTCCAGGAGGCGCCATCGGTCTGCACTTCGACGGTTCCGTCGAGGTCGGTGCGCAGAACCGTTGCGCCCGCAGCTTGCAGCGAGCGAATCGTGGCAGGCGCAGGGTGGCCATACCGGTTGCCGGCGCCCACGCTGATCAGGCCGGCGGCGGGATGCAGTTCGGCGAGGAAGTGTGAGGTGGTGCCGGAGTCTGAGCCGTGATGCCCGACCTTCAGGATGTCGACGGGCCTGACCACCGACCGCGCCTCGAGGAGCTCCTCCACCGGAGCCTTGGCATCGCCGGTCAGCAGCGCGCTGAAGGCCCCATAGCGCAGGATGCCGACCACCGAGGCGTTGTTGATGTCGCCCGTCAGCAGCGGGGCCGCCGCGTCTCCCATGCCCGGGTACCAAATTTCGAGCGTCGTGCGGGGATCGAGGTCGAGTCGCTGTCCTGCACGCGCCAGGAGGTACCGAGATCCGGGTTCGGCTCGGGCAGCCTCCAGGAATCGGTCGTATGTCGGATTGGGGTAGGCACGCCCGCTGTCCAGGATGGCCGCGACGCGAAACCGTTTCAGCACCTCTGGAAATCCGCCGACATGGTCCTGGTGGGGATGGGTGAGGATGACCACGTCGATCGTCCGATGCCACCAGGGAAGCTTCGCGCCGAGCTGACGCAGTGTCTGGTCGGGATCCGGCCCGGCATCGACCAGCATCGTCCGCCCTTCGGGCGTCAGTACGAGGAGCCCATCGCCCTGCCCGACGTCGAGCATGACCAGGTGCAGGCGGCCGTCCGGCAAGCTAACGAGCGTCGTCATCGCCAGGATCCCGACCATCGCCACCAGCCCGCGCCGCGGTCTGCCGAGGCGGCCGATCAGCTGGCTCGCGTGGGCAATGAGCCATCGCAGTCCGGTGCGTGCTCGAGAAGGGCGCCGGATGGCCACGAGCGGCACGGGTCCGTCGGCCGATTGGTCATCGGGCTGCCGGCGGCCTCGGCGCCAGAGGAGCGCGAGTCCGGGATACCACGCCAGCGCCAGCCAGCCCGGAGCTTCAACGGGGAGAGCGGCGAGCGGCAGCGCGGCCGCGGCTGAGCCGGCCAGGATCATCAGGCGCAGTCCGAGCCATGCAGAACCGCCCGCGAACCATGACATCGAGTCGGTCACGACCGGAATCTGGATGGCGGCCCCCACGACACCGGCGACGGCGGCCATGGCGCTGGCTAGCATCACGAGCGGCACGAGCGGGACTACCACAACGTTCGCGAGGGGCGCGACCAGGCTGACGCGCTCGAAGGTCGCCAGGATGACCGGCAGCGTGGCTAGCTGCGCCGCAAGCGTGAGCGCCACGGGCTCTCGGAGCCATCCCGGCCAGCCCTGCAGCCGTCGCTCGATGGGTGCGCCAAACGCGATCAGCCCCGCGGTTGCCAGCAGCGAGAGCTGGAAGCCCACGTCCCACAGGACCGAAGGTGCCACCAGCACCATCGCCAGTGCGGCGAGCATCAAGGCCGATGCGGCATGAGCGCGCGAGCCCGCCAGGCGCCCGAGCATCAGCGCTCCCGCCATGAGCGCTGCCCGAATGACCGATGGGCTGGATCCCACCAGGACGACATACCCGCCAATGGCCAGGGCGGTGATCGGTTCCACCAGCATCCTGCCTCCCGCCCGCCGGCGCATCCCGCCGAGCAGACGCGCAATCAGGGCGCCGACGATGGCGATGTTCCAGCCGGAGATTGCGACCACGTGCGTGAGACCGGCGGTCGCAAACGCCGCGCTCACGGCCGGGTCGATGCTGGTCCGCACCCCGAGGAGGATCCCGGCGCCGAGCGAGGCCTCAGGCTCCGGCACGATGGTGTTCAAGCCGTCGACGAGGGCGCCTCGCAGGCGCGCGGCAGCGCCCGGCAGACCGAGCTGCTGGTGATTGACGACGGTGGCGTCGAACGTCCGAGCGATCGCCCCGATTCCCTGGCGGGCGAGAAAAACTCGGTACGCGAATCCATCGAAGTCCTGCGGTTGCTCGAGGCGCGCCCGGAAGACCACGCGGTCACCGGTGCCGACCTCCACCGCGCGCGGCACCCAGGCCAGGAGACGGCCGCACAGCGGATGGCCATCGGCCTCGACGTTCTCGAGCACGACCTGCTGCTGGTCCGCCTGCGGACGAGGATCGTCGAGCACCGTGGCCCTGACGACGACCTCGTGCTTCGTCCCCGCCAGGGCGCCGACCGTCCCGGGTCCACTCGGCAGCGCAGCATCGGACGCTCGGAATGACCCGATCGCCAGCCCCAGCACCAGGACGGGAGCCATGGTGAGGGCGCGCGCGACCGGGCTCGGCATCCTGGCGACGGCTCGCCTGGCGGCGACCAGCAGCAGGATGGAGATCCCGACCCCGAAGAGCTCCAGCGGTAGCGGCCCGGGGTCGGCCAGGTCATTGAGCAGGATGCCGAGCGCAACGCCGGCCAGCCCGGCCGGAAGGATCAGGACCATCCCGCTCTGCGTGGCGCGATCCGTCGCGGGGTCAGAGGGTCACTCATCCAGCGTGCGGAACGGCTGCTCCTGGCGCGCGGCCACGATCTTCTGGACGGTGACCGGTCCGATCCCGGGCAACGCGTCCAGCTGCTCCGGACTCGCCTGGTTCAGGTTGACCGGGCCGCCTGGACTGGGAGCTGCGGAGCCTGCCGTCCCTCCTCCGCCCCCGTTTGCTTCGCCCTGTCTGGGCACGTAGATCTGCTGGCCGTCGGAGAGGCGCGCAGCCAGGTTGAGCTGACGAGACGCGAGCGGAACGTCTGCATCCGGGCTGAACCCGCCGGCCGCCACGATCGCGTCCGCGATCCGCGAACCTGCGGGCACCCGCTGAATGCCCGGCTCTGCGACGCCGCCCTCGACGTCCACCACGAGCGTCGCGTCGGCGCTTGGCGAAGCGCTCTCCGAGCTGGATGGGAGCTCGCTGCTCAGGACGCCGACGGGCTCCGGGGATGCGGCGGGTGCTGCGGCGCCTGGTGCCAGAAGCATCCAGCCGGCCGCTCCGGCGAGCAGCAGGGCACCGCCGATCCCGGCCAGCACGAATCGATCCGTGAGTGGCACATCGCGCCTCGCAGTCGGGAGGCAAGGCAGTGGTGGTCCTGCGTCCGAGGTCCGGCGCCCGGGCACTCGGCGCCGGGCCCCGGAAGCAGATCAGGAGGATAGGCGGGCGGCTCTTACCGGCCGATTACCCGCGCCTTCGCCGCCGCAGAGTCAGGGCCCTAGTCTGCGAGCAGCGACGTCAGTCGCCCGGCGTCACCACATTCACGAGCTTGTCAGGGATCTGGATCACGCGTAGCGGGGCACGCCCGCGGAGGTAGGTCTGGACGCGCTCGCTGACCAGCGCCAGGCGCTCGATCTCCTCCGCCGACGTTCCCGCGGCCACACGCAAACGATCGCGAAGCTTGCCGTCGACCTGCACGGGCAGCTCGATGGCATCGGCCGCCGCCAGGCCGGGGTCGGAGGCGGGCCAGGCCTGCTGGTGGATGCTGTAGGGCTTGCCGCGACGCTCCCAGAGCTCTTCCGCGACGTGGGGGGCCACGGGCGCGACGAGCAGCAGCAGCGTGTCGATGGCTTCCGCGTAGGCCGCCGAGCGACCGATGCCGGCGTCGCGCGCGTCCGCGAGCGCGTTGACGAGCTCCATGAGCTTGGCGATGCCGGTGTTGAATCGGAACCCCTCGTAGTCCTCGGTCACCGCGGCGATGGCCTGGTGCGTTGCGCGTCGCAGCGACCGTTCAGCCTCGGCCGCGCCTTCGGCGCCACCAGCTTGGGCGCCCGGAGCCTCGTCATGAGTCTGTGAAAAGTGCCAGACGCGGCCCAGGAAGCGGTACACCCCGTCGATGCCAGTCGTGCTCCACGGGCCGCCCTGGTCCCACGGCCCGATGAACATCAGGAAGAGCCGCACCGCATCGGTCCCGTAGCGCGCGACGAGGTCATCCGGATTCACCACATTGCCGCGGGATTTGCTCATCCTGTGGTGATCGGCGCCGAGGATCTGCCCCTGGTTGCGCAGCGCCAGGAATGGCTCGTTGAAGTCGAGGATCCCCATGTCGCGCAGGGCCTTGACGAAAAAGCGCGCGTACATCAGGTGCAAGACGGCATGCTCCGCGCCGCCGGTGTACATGTCGACCGGCATCCACAGCCTGGCCTTGTCCGGATCCCAGGCTCGCTCGTCGTGGGGCGAGGTGTAGCGCAGGAAGTACCACGACGAGTCCACGAAGGTGTCCATGGTGTCGGTCTCACGGCGCGCGGGACCACCGTCCACGGGGCAGGTGGCGGTCAGGAACTCGGGGTGTGAGGCGAGCGGGCTGACCCCGGTCGGCGCGAAGTCGACCTCGGACGGCAGCAGGACCGGCAGCTGGTCCTCGGGCACCAGCTGCGCGCCGTGCTGCTCGCAGTAGACGATCGGGATCGGCGCGCCCCAATACCGCTGCCGGCTCACCAGCCAGTCGCGCAG
>VBJP01000020.1 GCA_005880165.1 Chloroflexota bacterium
CTCGGCTGCCACGGGCTCCGGCTCGACCAGCAACTCGACCTCGGCCGCTACGGGCTCCGGCTCGACCAGCAACTCGACCTCGGCCGCTACGGGCTCGGGCTCGGCGGCCACCGGCTCGGGCTCGGCCTCGGCCGCTACGGGCTCGGGCTCGGCCTCGGCCGCTACGGGCTCGGGCTCGGCGGCCACCGGCTCGCGCTCGACCTCGGCCGCCACGGGCTCCAGCTCGACCTCGGCCGCCACGGGCTCCAGCTCGGCAGCAACCCACTCCGCCTCCGGCTCAGGCAGTGCCTCCTCGATGGCCGACCGGAGGGTGATCTCCGCGTCGTCTTCCCACGCAAGAATGGGATGCAGCTCGGGCTCGACCGGCGCCGCGACCTCGGCCGCTACCGGCTCCGGCTCGACCTCGATGGCCGGCCCGGCGGCGACCGACTCGACCTCGATGGCCGGCCCGGCGGCGACCGACTCGAGGGGCCACTCGATCGGCTCATGGCCGTTGGTGGCGGCCACCTCGGGAAGGTCGCTTTCCGGCCACGCCTCCACGCCAAGCCGGCGCGAGATCTCATCGGCTTCCAGGGCCGCGGCGACGGCTTCGGCATGCATGGCCTGGTGGTCTGCCAGGTACGCGGCCTCCATCCGGTCCTCGAGGTCGTCGACGCCCGGGATCGGGACGCAGCTCCGGCAACGGCCAGCGCTCTCGTTCCAGCAGTTGGTGCAGGCGTACTGCCGGCAGTCGATGCAGAAGCTGAACGCGGCGTGGAAGGCCTCGAGCTGATGCGACGCCACCGTCTCCTCTTCGGAGCGCATGGCGTCATCGATGGTGTCGCTCAGGGCGTCCTGGCTCATGATGTAGTTCTTGAACCCGGAGACCAGGCCGCGGGTCTTGCGAAGCGTGCTCAGCTTGGCGGGCGCAGGAAACTCGTAGCGCGTACCGCAGCGTTCGCAGAAGGATTCGGTTAGTGCTTCGGGCATGACGCCTCGCGTCCCGGTGGCAGCATCAGGGGCGCAAAGTATAGCGACGCTCGACAAGGGCCCCGACGGGGGCTTTGGTACCCCCTGGTAGACCATTGGTACCGACCTTGCAGAGCTCAGCAGGACCGATGGAGCGCTCCCCAGGGCGGTCCGGCCTGCGTGCTAGCATCGGCCGCGTGGGCATCCTCCAGCGTGTCGAGGGCTTCCTCGAGCGCCTCTTCGAGGCGCCCGCCGGTCGATTGGGTGCCAGCCTGCAGCCGGTCTCGCTGGCCAAGCGCATCGAGCGCGCGATGGACACCAACAAGTCGTTCGGCGACGTTGGCGTGATCGTCCCCAACCAGTACGTGCTGCACCTCCA
>VBJP01000021.1 GCA_005880165.1 Chloroflexota bacterium
CGCCGCTCTCGAGGACGACCTCGCGCACGGCGTCCTGACGCGTGCACGCCATGAGCGCTACACCCTCGTCGCCAGGCCGCGGGTCCATCTCAACGCTGATCGCAGTATCCGCCGCGGCGACATCCGCATCGCGGCCAGGGTCGTGGACGATGCAGGCGAACGGCGACACCGGGAGCCATCTGCGCCCGTCACCTCTGACACGGTGGTGCTCTCGACGCGTGAAGACGCCGCGCCAGACTCGGCGCGGCGCGCGTATCTGCTCGTCGCGACTCAGGGCCAGGACCCGGTTCAGTTCGATCTCGGCGGTCCCCTGATCACCATCGGACGCGCAAGCGACAACGACGTCATCGTCGACGATCCCATGGTGAGCAGGCATCACTGCCAGCTGAAGCTCCAGCACGGCGCGTACGGCTTCGTGGATCTCGGCAGCCGCAATGGGTCGATGGTCAACGGCCAGGCCGTGCAGGAGGTGGCCCTGGGACCGGGGGACGTCATTCAAGTCGGGAGCACCACCATCGAGTTCGGGATCCACGGATGACGACGGAGGAGACCCTCCGCATCCTGATCCTGGTCGCTCAGCTGACGTTCGTCGGGCTCCTCTACCTGGTCCTCTTTGCCTTTGGACGCTCCCTCCTCCGCGACCTGCGCAGCGCGGAGCGCGCGCGCGAGGCGGCTCGACAGGGGATCGGGCGCCTCACCGTCCTCGAATCCCCGGAGGACGAGCCGCCGGTTGGAAGGGCCATCGCCCTGGGCCCCATCAACTCGATCGGCCGGAACGTGAACAGCACCATCTTTGTCGAAGACGACTTCGCCAGCGCGGCACACGCGATGCTCACGTTCCGCGGTCGGTCGTGGTTCGTGGAGGACCAGGGAAGCACCAACGGGACCTACGTCAACGGGCATCGGATCGACCGGCCGGTGGCGTTGAGCTACGGTGACGAGCTGATGATCGGCCGCGTGCGGATGCGACTGGAGCGCTAGCCGATGCAGACCAGCTGGCGCGGCACTGAGCTCCGTCTCCTCCTCCCGCTGGTGGTGATGGTGCCGCTCGGCTTCGCGCTGGCGCACATCGTCGCGGTCGGGAAGCTGGACCCGGGACCCCTGGGACTGGCGATCGCCTACATCGGCCTGGTCCTGGGCGCGCACGTGGCGCTGGTGCTGCTCGGGCAGCGCGGCGACCAGCTGCTCCTGCCACTGGCCGCCACGATCGGTGGCGTGGGGCTGGTGATGCTCAACCGGCTTCCCCAGACGCTGGCGGGCATGAACCTGTTCGGCTTCTCCGTGGGCATGGCGGAGACGCAGCTCGTCTGGTTCGCGGTGAGCCTGGTGGCCATGGTGGCGATCGCCGTCTTCTTCCGCGACGACGGGATCCTCCGCCACTACAAGTACACCTGGGCGCTCGCCGGCGCCGGGCTGCTGGTCATCACCTTCCTGTTCGGCAACGAGCTCAACGGCGCCAGACTGTGGCTGAGCATCGGTCCAGTCACCTTCCAGCCGGGCGAGGCGATCAAGATCGTGCTCGTCGTCTTCATCGCCGGCTACCTGGCGGAGAAGCGTGCGCTGCTGGCTGGCGCCCATCGGCGCATCGGTCCCATCAAGATCCCCCCGCTGCCGTACCTGCTCCCGATGCTGGCGATCTTCGGAATCGTGATGGTGATGGTGGTCATCAGCAAGGACCTGGGCATCGCCCTCCTCTTCTACGGGATCTTCCTGACGATGCTCTTCGTCGCCACCGGCCGGCGCAGCTACGTGCTGATCGGCCTGGTCATGTTCCTGGCCGGCGCCTACGTGGCCTACCTGCTCTTCCCGCACGTCCACGTGCGCGTCGACAACTGGATCAACCCGTTCGCCGATCCCTCCGGGAACGGATACCAGACGGTCCAGGCGCTCTACGCATTCGGTCGTGGCGGACTGTTCGGCGAGGGGCTCGGCCAGGGATTGCCGCTCA
>VBJP01000022.1 GCA_005880165.1 Chloroflexota bacterium
AGACGGACTTCATCTTCACCGCCATCGCCGAGGAGCTCGGCCTGGTTGGGGCCTTCGCGCTGCTGGCACTGGCCGCTGGACTGGTCGCTCGCGGCCTGCGGATCGCGATCCTGGCGCGTGACGACTTCGGCTCGCTGATGGCCGTCGGCCTGATCACCAGTCTCGGACTCCAGACGCTGATCATCGTCGCGGGCAACGCGAAGCTGATTCCGCTGACGGGCATCACGTTCCCCTTCGTGAGCTACGGCGGCTCGAGCCTCCTCGCCAGCTTCGTGGTGCTGGGCCTGCTGCTCTCCATCAGCCACCGTTCGGCGGTGGATGAAGGCAGGACCGGTTGAGCCCGAACATCCGGCGGCTGGGCGGGTATCTGTTGCTGGCCTTCGCGGTGGTCTCAGGCGGGATCGCCTGGTGGCAGGTGGCGGATGCGCAGCAGCTCGCGTCGCGACCAGACAATCCCCAGGTCATCGCCACGCGCCGCAGCGCGCTGCGAGGCACGATCTTCGACGCCAAAGGGACACTCCTCGCCTCCAGCCGCATCGTGGCCGGCATCTCGCGGCGGGCATACGTGGACCCCGCCTTCAGCCACGTGATCGGGTACGCGAGCCTGCGGTTCGGGACGACCGGGCTCGAACGCGCCTTCGACGACCTGCTCACCGGGCGCGCGGACCCGAATCCGCTGCGCGACGTCTTCGACGACATCCTGGGGCGCCAGCCGCAGCCCAAGGACCTGACACTGACGATCGACAAGCGGCTCCAGGACTTCGCCGCACGGCAGCTGGCGGGCATGACCGGCGCGATCGTGGCCATCGATCCCAGGACGGGCGCGATCCTGGCCATTACTTCCACGCCAAGCTTCAACGCAACGCCCTTCTCCGGTGATCCAGCGACTGCCTCGGCACCGATGGCGGCGCTCCAGGCGAGCGCCGGCAAGCCGCTCATCGATCGCGCGCGGCAGGGTGTCTATACCCCCGGCTCGATCATGAAGGTGGTGACCGCATCGGCAGCCCTTGACTCGGGGTCGATCACGCCCAGCACCACCTTCCCTGACCAGCCGAGGCAGGAGACGACGGGCTTCAAGGTCTCTGGGTTCACCATCCGCGAGCACGACCTGGGGGGCCTTCGCCCCGCACTCTGGCCGCTGTCTGAGGCGATCCAGGTGTCGAGCAACATCTACTTCGCCCACGTCGGCCTGGACGTCGGCGCTGAGCGATACCTCGACTATGCCAAGCGCTTCGGGTTCTGCGCGCCGCTCGCCATCGGCTCAGGCGGTCGCAGCCTGCCGGTCTCGACTTCCTACGTGACTACGCGTGCCAAGCAAGTGGGCTGTTCGCCGTTCAAGGACAAGGTGGAGCTCGCCTCGGCCGCGTTCGGCCAGGCGCAGGTCAACGTCACGCCGCTCCAGATGGCGCTGGTGGCGGCCACCGTGGCGAACGACGGGGTGATGCCCGACCTGTACGTCGTCCGCGAGATCCGCACGCACGCCGCGGATCCCACCAAGGGGCCTAAAGGGGCGCTCATCGAGACGACCAGCCCCGGGGCGGGCCATCGTGTGATCTCGTCGCAGTCGGCGAGCGAGGTGCGCCAGGCCATGGTCGACGCAGTCCAGGGACCGTTGGGACGCATCTACGCGGGATCGGGTGCGGTCTCCCTGTACGGGGCAGGTGGAGTGTCGACCGCCGCCAAGACAGGGACCGCCCAACGCTCCGGCGGACTCGCGCCGCACTCCTGGTTCATTGGCTTCGCTCCGGCCCAATCGGGTGCCACACCGGCGATCGCGGTGGCGGTGATCGTCGAGGGCGGCGGCGCCGGCTCAGGCAAGGCCGCCCCGATCGGCGGTCAGGTGATGGCCGAGTGGCTCAAGCTGCTGTCGGCGACTCCTTGATCAGTGCGGGAGCCACGCCGGGCAGGACGGCTCTCGCCGCCGCCCGAGCCGTCAAGTATTGAGTGCGGTGCTGCAACGGCGCCGATCAGGGTCTTCGCGCGCCGTCGCAGCACGCCTGTCACTGGCTTGGCGCCGAAATGGAGCATCCGGCGCTCTTGGAGTACTGGAGCAAATATCAAGCGATCCCGACTTGATTTGCCGGACTCGTCCGGCAACCGCATCGGTCCCTGGAGCGTCTGAACCGTCCTGTAACGCCCTGGGGTATTGTGTTTGACGACCCGAGCCGCCCAGCACGCCTCCACTCGGCTCGTAACCGACCGCATGTGATCGAGGGAACGGTGAAGAACGTCCAGGAGCCGGCAGAGCGCGTGGTCGCGAACGTCGAGCGCGTCATCGTCGGCAAGCACCTCGAAGTCCGCATGGCGCTCGTGGCGCTGCTGTGCGAGGGACACATCCTGATCGAGGACGTGCCCGGCGTCGGCAAGACGATGCTCGCCAAGGCCATCAGCCGCAGCGTCGGCTGTTCGTTCCGGCGCATCCAGTTCACGCCTGACCTGCTCCCGTCCGATGTGACGGGACTCTCCATCTTCAACCAGAAGACGCAGGAGTTCGAGTTCCGGCCAGGCCCGATCATGGCCCAGGTGGTCCTCGCCGACGAGATCAACCGCGCCACGCCCAAAACCCAGAGCGCGCTGCTCGAGTGCATGGAGGAGCGCCAGGCGACGATCGACGGGGTCACCCACCCGATGCCGTCGCCCTTCCTGGTGATCGCCACCCAGAACCCCATCGAATACGAAGGCACCTTCGCGCTGCCCGAGGCACAGCTCGATCGCTTCATGCTGCGGCTGCGCATCGGCTATCCGAAGCCGATGGAGGAGATCGTCATCCTCGACGAGCAGAAGCGCATCCATCCCATCGATGCGGTGCAGCAGGTGCTCGACGTGGACGAGCTGCGGCAGATGCAGACCGCCATCAAGGAGGTCTACGTCGATCAGGCGGTCGCCGAGTACATCGTCCGGCTCGTCACCGCGACCCGGGAGCATACCGACGTCTACCTGGGGGCATCGCCACGCGGCTCGCTCAACCTCTACCGCTCGGCGCAGGCCTTCGCGGCCATGGAGGGGCGCGATTACGTCATTCCCGATGACGTGAAGTCGCTGGCCGTCGCGATCCTTGCCCACCGCCTGATCGTCAAGAGCCAGGCCTCGCTGCGTGAGGTCGACCCGGACCGCATCGTGCGCGAGATCCTCGCCTCGATACCCGTCGCTACGCCGACCGCGACCTCCGCCTCGACGACCGTGACGCCCAGCACCACGCCCTCCATCTGACGCATCGAACGAACGAGGAGTCCCGACCGGTGGGCGGTCCGATCAAGCAGCTCCGATTCGTGTTCCTCGGCACGGTCCTTGTCGTCGCGGCCTTCAGCACTGGCATCTCGTTCCTCTTCTTCCTGATGTACCTGTGCGCCGGGCTGCTGCTTGGCGCGTGGTTCTATGCACGGAACGGACTGCGCGGCGTCCGCGCCGGGTACCACGTCCTCAACCCGCGTGCTCACGTGGGAGAGGTGCTGCAGGCCGTCTACCGGATCGACAACACCACGCGCTGGAACAAGCCGTGGATCGAGGTCTGGAACGACTCGACGCTGCCCGCGGGCCTGCCGGGGCGGGCGATCGGGGTGCAGGCGGGTGCCTCGCGCCAGTGGCTGGCCAAGGTCACCCTTACGCGGCGAGGGAGCTACCGCCTCGGCGCCCTGCGGGTGCGGACCGGCGATCCGTTCGGCCTCTTCAGCTCCGAGATGGTCGTCGGCCAGCCGACCGGGGTGGTCGTCTTTCCCAAGGTCTTCGACCTTCCGCATTGGCGCTTGCCCCCCTCGCCGGTTGACGGCAGCTCCCCATCCAGGCGCCGCTTCGAGGCGGCCACACCCCTGGCCAGCACCATCCGCCCATACGTCCACGGCGATGCGATCAACCGCGTCCACTGGCTCTCCAGCGCGCGACACGGCGAGCTGCAGGTCAAGGAGTTCGACCTCGAGCAGGCCGCCGACCTGTGGCTGTTGCTGGACCTCGACCGATCCGCGCACACGGGCGATGGCGAGTCTTCCTCGGTCGAGACGGCGGTCAGCGTCGCGGCCTCCATCGCGCTCCGCACGCTGGCGGACAACCGGGCAGTGGGGATCACGGCCTCGGCGCGGCGCCTACAGCTGCTCAACCCGGACCGCGGGACTCGCGTCGAGCAGAAGATGCTCCACCTGCTGGCCAACGTGCAGGCCGACGGGAACCAGCCGCTCGCCGAGATCGTGGTGGCGACCCTCCCGCAGCTGAGGCGGGGCATGACCCTGTGCATCGTCAGCGGTTCGACCGACCGCGAATGGGTGCGCGCCCTCTCGGGCCTCCGGCGACGCGGCGTGGGCGTGGTGGTCGTGCTGCTCGACCGCTACTCGTTCCTCCCCAAGACATCGGCCGCCGATGGCGAAACCCTGACCGAGGTTGAGGAGGCAGCGCGGAAGGCAGCACGAGCCGAACTGGCGGCCTGTCGCCACGCCCTGGCGGAATACGACATCACCACCTACCCGGTCGCCGCGGGCGTCAACCTGCCGGAGATCCTCGGCGGAAGGATCCGGGTCCGTGCCTGAGTGGACCATGCCTGACTGGCTGCGCCGGCTGGCGCGCCCGCGCGAGGGCTGGCTCGCCTACTTCCTGCTGATGGTGATGCTGCTCAGCCTGGCGTGGTCGCTTCAACGCGCCGCGTGGCTGAACCACCAGGACTTCCTCGTGCCGGTTGCGCTGTACGGCTCATTGCTGGGAGCGCTGCTCGCGCTGCTGCCCTTGAGCGTGGTGGCCACGCTACCGATCTCGAGTTTGGCGGGCACCGCCGTGATCCTGCTGACGATCGGCGGCGAATACTTCCCCAACCTCTCGGTCCTCGATCGGCTCCTGGGACTCCGCCTCGAGGCGATCAGCTGGATGCGGATCGTCGCCCACTTCGGGTATCCATCCGAGTTCTCGCCGTACGCCATCGGCCTTGGGGTCCTCATGTGGGTGACCGCCTTCATGGCCGCCTACACGCTCTATCGCCACCATCGGGTGCTGGACGCCATCCTCCTGGTCGGCGCGGCCTTGATCGCGAACATGAGCGCGACCTTCCTGGACCTGTTCGGATACCTCGTCCTCTTCGTGCTGGCCGCTCTGCTCCTCTGGCTGCGCGCATCGCTGCTGACCCGCGAGGAAGGCTGGCGCCGGCGTCGAGTCAACGAGAACGCAGAGGTGCCGGCCTCGATCATGCGCACCGGGGTGGTCTTCATCGCCGTCTCGATCGTGATGGCCTGGACGCTCGCCAGCGTGGCCGTGGCCGCTCCGCTGACCGATGCCTGGCGCAACCTGGACGGCGTCTGGAACGGGGTGCGAACCCGCCTCGACAAGGTCTTTGGAGGGATTCAGAACGAGAACGCCCGGGTCGGCTCAACAACCTTCGGGAGCAGCTTTGGCATAGCCCGCGAATGGTTCAGCAGCGACGATCCGGTGATGACGGTCTCCAGCGACCAGGCCTACTACATGGCCACGGTCACCTACGACGTCTACACCGGGCGTGGCTGGAGCTCGACCGATGGAGTCGAGCGCAGCGTGAGCAAGAAGAGCCCGGTCTTCCCTGATGGCTCGCCGGAGGAGCCCCTCACCACCGATGGCTTCGATGTCCAGCGGCTGACCGTCGTGATGCAGCGGCCGCCTGGCCCCAACCTGTTCACCCCCGGCTTTCCGCTGCAGATCTCGGCGCCGGCGGTCGTCACGCAGCCCAGCGGCCTGCCGTTCCTCGGATCGCTCACATCCCAGAGCAGCATCAGCCCCGGCGAGGGGTACACGATCACGGCGATCATCTCGAACGTGACCGCAGCGCAGCTGCGGGGTGCCAGCACCCAGTATCCGACCGCCGTGCGAGAGCTGTACACGAGCACCAACAACATCTCCGGACGGACCCACGACCTAGCCCTGGAAATCGTTGCCAAAGCCAACGCCACGAATCCGTTCGACAAGGCGCAGGCCCTCGCCGACTACCTGCGCACCGACCCGCGCTTCACGTACTCGACCAAGATCGACAGTCCTCCATCGAACCGCGACGTGGTGGACTACTTCCTTTTCGACCCCAAGGGGCAGCGTGGCTTCTGCCAGTACTACGCGACCGCCATGGCGGTCATGGCGCGGTCGCTGGGCCTCCCGGCCCGTGTGGCCGCGGGCTTCGCGCCGGGCCAGGCGCTCACCAAGAACGTCTTCCAATATCGCGAGTCGAACGCCCACGTCTGGGCCGAGGTCTACTTCCCCGGGTACGGCTGGCAGACCTTCGAAGCCACCAAGTCGATCGCTCCCGTCCTGCGCGCCAGTGGTGGCACCGGTCCCGTCGCGCCGCCGGTGGAAGGAAACTCCCGAGCGGCGTTCCAGGAGCGGGTCGACAACCCAAGCAAGGATTTCACGTCGTCGTCGATCAAGCCGATCCCCGGCGGGGCCATCGGTGCTACCGATGAAACGGCCGGACCCGGTCCGGCGCAGGGCGGCAACCTGCTCGTGATCCTGGCCATGGTGGTGGTGGCCAGCGCCGTGATCGGCTGGCGCCTCCGCCGCAGCGGCCGCCGAATACGCTTCATGCCCCCGGGCGACCGCCAATGGGCGATGCTGCTGCTGGCGGCCGATAGAGCCGGCGTGAGCCAGCGTCCTTCCGAGACCGATTACGAGTACGCCGGCTGGCTGGAGGAGCAGATCCCCGCCCGACGGCCGGAGATCCAGACCATCGCGACCGAGAAGGTCTACGGCAGCTACTCCGGCCGCGGCATGACCACCGACGCCGTGACGCGGATGCAGACGGCGTGGAAGCGCCTGCGGCTTCCGTTCGTCTGGCTGGCCATCCGGCGCAGGGTCAAAGCGCTTCTGTTCCGCCGCTCGGCCGGCTGAGGGTCCAGAGCCTCAGAGGGCCAGGGGCTCGCCCTCCTCCTCGTCGACATGGACCGCCACCTGTCCGAGCAGATGGGTGACATCGTTCCAGGAGACCAGCCGCCAGCTGTCACGGTCCCAATCGAGGATCGACAGCGACGCGTTGTCCAGCTCGACGTCCCATCGCGTCTCGAGTCCCATCCCCAGCAGCTTGCGCGCGGCGATCCGCAGGCTGCCGCCGTGCGCGACCAGGCAGAGCGGCCAATCTGCCTGCTCTGAATCGCCGAGGACCTCGTCCAACAACGTTCCGAGGCGTTCCGTGGCCGCATCCAAGGACTCACCGCCGGGCGGCGGCTGGCGCGGCGAGGCACGCCGCCACGCCGCGTAGCGCTCCGCGTCGTTCACCTCCAGCTCGGCATGCGTGCGACCCTCCCACTCGCCCTGGCCGAGCTCGACGAGGCGCCGGTCCGTCTCAACGCGCACGTCCGTCCCATCCAGCGCCTCGGCGATCGCCTGGGCGGTCTGAAGCGAGCGCGCGAGCGGCGAGCTGACTACGCGAGCGGGGCGCTCGGCCGGCGATTCCGCGATCCGCGCTGCGAGGAGCCGGGCCTCGCGTAGCCCATCGGCCGAAAGCGACGGATCGAGATGCCCCTGGAAGCGCCCTTCGCGGTTCCAGTCGGTGACGCCGTGGCGAACGAGAAGGAGGCGACGCCTCACCGGGCGACGAGCGCGGATTCGAAGGCCTCGCGGCCGGCGGCCTCGGTCGCGACCGGATCCGGCGGATGACCGAATTCGCGAAGCGTCTCGGCCAGGACCCGCAACGCGTCGCCGATGTCCGGCCATTCGACGTGGCCCATGTGCCCGAAGCGCAGGATCTTGCCGGTCCACTTCGCCTGGCCGCCGGCGATCACCAGGCCGCGCGAGCGCATCGCCGCGTTGAACGGCGCCCATTCGAGGCCGTCAGGAAGCCAGGCCGCGGTCACAGTGGGGGATCGGTGCCCGGCTGGCGCCACCAGCCGCAGCCCGGCGGCCTCCATGCCCACCTGCGCGCCCCGCGCGATCGCCTCATGGCGCGCCCATGTCCGCTCCGGGCCTTCCGAGAGCAGGCGCTCCAGTCCAACCTTCAGCCCGAAGAGCACCGAGACCGCCGGCGTCCAGGGCGTCTGGCCCTTTGCGGCGAAGCTGCGGGCCTGGCGGAAGTCCCAGTAGAAGCGCGGCATCCGTGCCCGCTCGATGGCGGCCCAGGCATGTTCGCCGATGACGGCAATCCCGATCCCCGGTGACCCCATCCACGCCTTCTGGCTGGCGCTGACGACCAGGTCCACGCCCCAAGCGTCCATCTCGAAGGGCATCGCTCCCAGGCCGCTGATGCCGTCGACCACCACCAGCGGATCGCCGGGACCCGAGCGGATGGCGGCGGCGAGCTCCCGGAGCGGGTTGGTGACGCCCGTCGAGGTCTCGTTGTGGGTGAGCAGCACGGCGGCGTACGGCGGGTTGGTCGCCAGGTGGGCGGTCAGCGCGGCCGGGTCGGCCGCCTCTCCCCAGGCGATATCGAGCCGCTCGACGTTGGCGCCGAACGCTTCGGCGATGCCCGCGAATCGGTCTCCAAAAGCACCGATGCTGATCACCAGCACCCGATCACCTGGCGACAGGGTGTTGACGACGGCCGCCTCCATGGCGCCGGATCCGGATCCTGTCAGCAGCAGCACGTCCCCACTGGCGCCGATGAGCCCTCCGATTCCAGAGCTGATCCCGCGCAGGATCTCCGCGAACTCCGCCCCACGGTGGTCGGTCATGGGGCTCGATTGTGCGTCGAGCACCTCGTCAGGAAGAGGCGTGGGGCCGGGGATCCGGAGGTTCTGGGTCATGCGCCAGCATGATACCGGCGCCGCGGCCTAGCTCAGGGTCGTGGCGCCGCAGGATGGCCCCGTGAGGGACCGGGTCAGGCGGCGCGTCGCTGGGCGAGGGTGATGCGCACCAATCCGTAGAGGTGCGCGGACTCCTGCAGCCGCTCGTTGATTCGGCGCTGGTGAACGCGCCGACCAACCTGGAACGAGTAGAGCACCACCCCGTCGACCAGGGCGGCGATCAGAAGCAGGGCCGGGGCCGCATCGAACATGGCGCGAGTATCGAAGCCGCGACAGGCGGCGGCGAGTACCCGTTCGTACCGTGCGCTCAGTCCTTTCGTAGGCGGCTCGGCCCTAGACTGACGCCATGCCGCGACGCTCTGCACCTCCGCAATGCCCCGCGGCCCGCCTGAGCGGCCGCCGAAACGCCGCGGATCGCGCCACGGAGCCGCTGTTTGCGTCCGAAACGCCTGCGGATGCACCGCTGGCGGCCCGGATGCGGCCGCAGACGCTCGACGAGTTCGTCGGGCAGCCGCACCTGGTGGGCGACGAGGGTGCGCTGACCCGTGTGGTGCGACCTGGCTACCTGCCGTCGATGGTGCTGTGGGGTCCGCCGGGCAGCGGCAAGACGACCCTCGCGCGGCTGCTCGCCGAGCGCTCGGGTGGCACCTGGCGGCAGATCTCCGCGGTAACCAGCGGCGTCGCCGACATCCGCCAGCTCGTCGCCGACGCCCGCCAGCTGCGCGATGCCGGCGGGCGCACGGTGGTCTTCATCGACGAGCTGCATCGCTTCAACAAGGCGCAGCAGGACGCGCTGCTGCCCCACGTCGAGGAGGGGACCATCACCCTCGTCGGGGCCACGACCGAGAACCCCTACTACGAGATCAACTCACCGCTCCTGTCGCGGCTGCGGGTCTACCGGCTCGAGCCGCTCAGCGAGGAGAACCTGCGGGAGATCGTCACCCGCGGCCTCGCGGACGAGCGCGGCCTGGCAGGCTGCGTCAGCCTGACCGATGAAGCCATGTCTGCGCTGCTCGACCTCTCGGGCGGGGACGCGCGCCAGGCGCTGAACATCATCGAGAGCGCCGCCGCGGTAACCGATGCTGGCGGCGCCATCGGTCCTGAGCTGGTGGCGGAGGCGGCCCAGCAGCGCCTGCTCGAGTACGACCGTGTCGGGGACCAGCATTACGAGGCGGCATCTGCCTTCATCAAGAGCATGCGTGGCAACGATCCGGACGCGGCGCTCTATTGGTGCGCCAGCATGATCGCGGCGGGAGAGGACCCCACCTTCATTGCCCGGCGGATCGTGATCGCCGCCTCGGAGGACGTTGGCAACGCGGACCCCCGGGCGCTGCAGGTCGCGGTGGCGGCGATGCAGGCAGTGGAGATGATCGGCCTGCCGGAAGCGCAGTACGCATTGGCCCAGGCGGCGGCCTACATTGCATCCGCGCCCAAATCCAACCGCGCCGGCGGTGCCTACTTTTCTGCGTTGGCCGACGTGGAGGAGAAGGGGCGCCTGCCCGTGCCATTGCATCTGCGTCCCGCCGCGCACCGGCGGCTCACCCGCGAATACGGGTATGGGAAGGGCTACCTGTATCCCCACGACTTCGAAGGAGCCGATGTGGAGCAGCAGTACCTGCCCGACGCCCTGGCCGGCAAGGTCTACTACGAGCCCTCAGAGGAGGGACTCGAGAAGCAAATAAGCGACCGGCTGCAGCGCTTGCGCAGTTCTCGCCGGGACGCCCTGAAGGCGACAAATCCAAGCAGCGCCAGCGGGCGGACACCGGCTTCGGACTCATAGCGGGTACGGCGAACGGGCCAAAGCGCGACTAGGCGCCGGGAAGGCGATGGCCGTCATCGGTCAGACCATCCATCGCCCCGCCGGCGGCTGAGGCTGCAAATGGCGCTTCCACCGTGACGCCAACAGGCGCATTCATGCCGAGCCTGCGAACGGATGGCACCAGCACCACGCTGATGCAGACCGTCATGTTGATGACGGCCGCCAGGATGAGGGTCTCCGGCGTCCCGATCGCGCCTGCGATCGGGCCGATCAGCGCGTACCCGATGGGATTCAGAGCCACAGAGCCGAGCCAGTCGAAGGAGCTGATCCGCGAGAGCGCGTGCTCGGGCACGTTGCGTTGCAGCGCCGTGAACCAGAAGGTATTGCCGAGCGCGAACCCGACGCCATTCAGCAGACTGACGACCGCGATCGCAGGCAACGGGAGTGGCGCGGCGAGAGTGGCGAGGAGCAGCCCGGCCGGCAGCACGAAGAGCTGGCAGGCGACCAGCGGCCGCTTGACCTTCAGTCGCAGCGCGAAGATACCGCCGAGCACGGCACCGGCGGATTCGATAGCCAGGATCGTGCCCCAGGCTGCGGCGCCGCCAAGTTGCTCTTTCGCCACGATCGGGCCCAGGACGAGCAGAGCCGGGAAGTACGTGAGCTGGAACAGGCCGAACGAGACGACCATGGCCACCGCCCACGAGCGCCCGACGAACTCGCGCCAGCCATCCCGAAGGTCTCCGAGGACCGACGCCGAGGCGATCCGCACGGTCGCGGTGAGGCGCATGGTGCCGGTCAAGCCGGCGGATGCGAAGAAGGTCGTCGAGTCGATCGCGATCGCCAACCCGGGGCTTCCCGCGGCGACGATGAGCGCCCCGATGGCGGGACCCGCGATCGAGAGGACGCTGCTCGAGAGCCCGAGAAGCGCATTGGCTTCCTGGAGCCGAGCGTCGCTGGCCGCCTCCTTGATGAGCCCGGTTGTCGCGGGGCGCGAGAAGGCGGCGGCCAGCCCGAACATCGTCTGTAGGAGCGCGACATTCCAGACGGTGGCGGTGCCAGAGAAGAGCAGGATCGCCGTGACGGCCTGCGCAGCCCCCTTGACGAGGTCGCTGCTGACCAGGATCCGCTGGCGCGGAATGCGGTCGGCGAAGACCCCGCCGAGGAGTAGCAGGATGACGAGCGGAATCTCGCGGGCGAGCAGCACGATCCCGAGATCGGTGGCACCGCCGAACTCGAGTACGGCAAATGCGAGGGCCACGGTGGCCATGCCCGAGCCGAGGGTGGAGACGGTGACCGCCGCCAGGTAGCGGGCAAAGTTCCGCTCACGAAGCACGTCGAAGGAGCGGGGCAGTCGCACGGTCCGAGTCTAGGTGGCCAGGGCACGCAGGCCCGTTACGCGGGTGCCCTGCACCTGCTCCGCTTCGCGCTAGGTCTCAGGCCGCGAGCGCCCCCGGCTGCCCTCGGACGCCCAGGGAAGAGCGCGTCGGCTCAGGCGGTCTTGCCGATCCCCAGGGCGGAGAAGACGACCACGGCCGCGACCAGGATGACCGCCATGACCGCCATCAGGATGGCGATGTTGCGCAGGTCGCGGCGCACGTAGTGGTACTCCTCGATGGCCCGTTCCGAGAGTCGAGACGAGCCGACGACAATGACGCGCGGGTTGACCCTGGAGCCGCGCTGCGACGCGGGAACGCTCGTCCGGCTGACCGCCCCGGGCGCACCGCTGGATGCCATCCCACCCGCACTCGTCGAGGTCGCCGCCTGCGCCGACGCTGCCTGCGGCGGGCCTTGCTGGGCCGGCTGCCGTTGGGTGGCGGCGCGCTGGCCCGCCCTGCGACGCTGTCGAGCCGAGCGGCTGGCGGCCTTGCCTCGTCGGGCCATGACTCCCCTTAGATGCGTGTTCCGCGTTGCATGCACGACCGCTCGGGAGGCGGTCGCGGGGCGGTAGTATACCGGCCGATTTCATCGCGAGCCTGATCGGCGGGTGCCCCCGGTGACCGAGCTGAACCGCATCCTCTCCGACAACCTGGCGATCATCATGGGCGCCACCGCGGCGATCCTCGTGATCCTCCTGATCGCCGTGCTGGTGCAGTCGGCACGGCTGCGACGGGCCACGCGGGCCTATGGCGCACTGGTGCGGGGCGCCGAGGGCGGCGGGAGCCTGCAGCAGGTGCTCGACCAGCACATCCGTCAGGTCAGGGAGGTCTCGTCGCGCCTCGACGACATGCACACCATGACCGAGTACCTCGAGAAGCGGACGCGGGGAAGCCTGCAGCACATCGGCCTGGTTCGCTTCAACCCCTTCGAGGACACCGGCTCGGACCAGAGCTTCGCGATCGCACTCCTCGACGACCGGCGTGACGGGATCGTGATCAGCAGCCTCCATGGGCGAGCCAACACCAGGGTCTTTGCCAAGCCGGTCGAGAACGGCACCTCGCGGCATACCCTGTCGAGCGAGGAGGCGGATGCGATTCGCATCGCCGTCGAGGGAACGACGCCGGTCCCAACCGCGCGCTGAACGCTTCATAGACCGATGGACCCCCCTCATCGGCGACTCGCCGAGCGGCGCCTGGTGGCTGCCCTGCGGCGCCTCCACCGTCGCGATCCACTGCGGGCCGAGGTCCGGACCGATGCCGTGCTGCGTGAGCTACGCGCGGATCCGGGGGAGCGTCTTCCGGCGGGCCACCGCGGTGGCGGATCGTTACGGCCGCTGAGCGACGCGGACCTGCTGGCGATCGTGGATGCGCTGGTGGCCTCAGGCAGGCTGTTGCGGCGCGGGCATCGGGTCCGGCTGCCCGAGCACGAGCCGATCATCCTGGACTCTGAGATGCGGGCGCGGGTCGACCGTCTGCTCTCGGGCCTGCGCGACGCGGGAGCCGAGACGCCCCGGGTCGAGGGCGTCGCCGCCCGCTTGGGCATCCCACCGGGTGTGGTGACTCAGCTTCGGGGCGCCGGTGAGCTGGTGCAGGTCGGGGAGGGGATCGATTACCCGCGCGACGTGCTGAACGGCCTCCTCTCGCGGATGGCGGAGATCGCGACCGGTGGTCCGCTTACCATCACTCGCGTCAGAGACGTCTTGCGAACCAGCCGCCGGCACGCGGAAGCGCTCCTTGCCTACCGCCGCGCCCAGGGCCGCAAACGCGACAGGGTAGGTGTCCGATAAGTCGGCGATAACGACGGGATGAATGCCCTCTCGTCTACCATCGAGCTCGTGCCAGCGGTCGTCCCGTCGCCGGACCAGCTCCCGATCTTCGAGGAGCTCACCGCTCCACCGCCCCGCCCGGTCCGTCCGCACCTCCGGCTCCAGCCCCCGCTCCTTGCGGATCTCACCTCCCGGCAACGCAAGGCGGTGACGCACGGAGATGGCCCGCTCCTGATCGTCGCCGGAGCCGGGACCGGCAAGACCACGGTCCTCACCCGGCGCATCGCATGGCTCATCGCGGAGAAGCGGGCGCGGCCCGCGGAGATCCTGGCGCTGACCTTCACCGAGAGGGCGGCGGCGGAGATGCAGGAACGCGTCGATCGGCTGGTGCCCTACGGCTACACGGACAGCGTGATCAGCACGTTCCACGCGTTCGGCGATCGCCTGTTGCGCGATCACGCCCTGGAGGCAGGGCTCTCGGATCGGTCCACGGTCCTGTCGCGCGCCGAGCAGGTGATCTTCCTGCGAGAGCATCTCTTCGAGCTCCCCCTGGACCGATACCGGCCGCTCGGCGACCCAACCCGCTTCCTGGGAGTCCTCGCCACGCTCTTCAGCCGCGCCCGGGACGAGGACGTCACGCCCGCGGCCTTCGAGCGAGCCGCGACCGACCTGGCGTCGTTCGCCGACGCATCGGACGACCCGGCGCTGACCGACGAAGCCGCGCTTCAGTCGGAGCTTGCGGCCGCTTACGCCGCGTATGAGCGGCTCATGCGCGCATCGGATCGCATCGACTTCGGCGACCAGGTCGGCCTCGCGCTACGCCTGCTCAGGGAGCATCCGGCGATCCTTGCCGAGGAGCGTGGGCGATATCGGTACATCCTGGTCGACGAGTTCCAGGACACCAACCACGCTCAGTTCGAGCTCGTCAAGCTGCTGGCAGGTGGTCCGTCCGCGAACGTCACCGTGGTGGGCGACGACGACCAGAGCATCTACCGCTTTCGCGGCGCGGCCCTCTCGAACATCCTCGGGTTTCGCGCCGCCTACGCTCGATCCGCGAGCGTGGTGCTCACGGAGAACTTCCGGAGCCGCCAGACGATCCTCGACGCGGCGCACCAGCTGATCGTGCACAACGATCCCGACCGCCTCGAGGCGCGGGAGGGGATCGACAAGCGACTCAAGGCTCGAGCCAGCTTCCGCCAGCCTGAGCCGATGACCGGTGCCATCGAGCTGCTGAGCTTCGCAACTGTTTCCGATGAGGCCGATGCCGTCGCCGAGCGAATCGCGAGCTCCATCCGCAACGGCCGCCGCGCGGGCGACCACGCCGTGCTGGTGCGCGGCAACCGCGACGCGGATGCGTTCCTCCGCGCGCTGAACCTGCAGCACGTCCCGTGGCGCTTCAGCGGCACAGCGGGCCTCTACCAGCAGCCGGAAGTGCGCGTCCTGGTCAGCTTCCTGCGGGCCGTGGCTGACCCGAGCGACTCGGTGAGCTGCTACGACCTGGCCACCTCGGAGATCTTCGGGTTGGCGGCGGCGGACGTGACGCGCGCGCTAAACGCCGCGTCGCGGCGGCGCATGAGCCTCGAGGCGGCGCTGCGGGAGGCGGCGGCTCACCCCGAGACCGCTCCGTTCGCGCGCCGAGCGCTCGAGGTCGTGCAGCGGCTGCTCGATAGCATCGACCGCCATCGGTCCATGAGCATCGAGCGGACCACCGGCGAGCTGCTCTACCACTTCATGACCGCCACCGGCTGGCTGGGGAGACTCACACGGGAGGCAGACGAGACCGGCGATGAGCGGATCCAGAACGTCGCGCGCTTCTTCGAGATCGTCCGACGCCAATCGGCGTTGCTGCGCGACGACCGGCTGCCATTCCTGGTCGAGCAGCTTGACACGCTGATCGATGCCGGTGACGACCCATCCACGGCCGAGGCCGACGTCGATGCCGGCGACGCCGTCCGCGTGCTCACCTATCACCGGGCCAAGGGCCTCGAGTTTCCGGTGGTCTTCATGGTGGGACTCGTCGAGGATCGATTCCCTACGCGCGACCGTCGTGACGCCCTTTCGCTGCCGGCGAGCCTGGTACGCGACGCACCCGTGGAGGGCGACCATCACCTGGCAGAGGAGCGCCGGCTCTTCTACGTCGGGATGACGAGGGCGGCCGAGGAGCTGATCCTCAGCTGGGCCGTAGACTATGGCGGCGGCCGGGCCCGGCGTCTCAGCCAGTTCGTCCACGAGGCGCTCGACCTGGCGCCGGCCACGCCACGAGCGACCCTGCGACCAAGCGCCCTCGAACGGCTGGCGCGCAACGAGCGGCCCGCCTCGCCGGCCCAGATCGGGACTGCGCCGGCCGCTCCAGCGCTCGGCGATCGCCAGCTCTCGCTGAGCTTTGGCCAAATCCACGACTACCTGGAATGCCCGGCCCGCTACCGGTACGCACACCTGATCAGGATCCCGACGCCGGCCAGCCACCAGATGGCCTATGGGCGCGCTCTGCACGCTGCAGTGCAAGCCTTCCACCGACACCAGATGCGCGACGAGCCGATGTCTCTGGATGAACTTCACGCCGAGCTTGATGCGAACTGGGAGTCTGTCGGATTCCTCACCCGCGAGCACGACGAAGCGCGGAAGCGAGCCGCACGCGATGCACTGGCCCGCTTCTGGCACGAGCAACAGACCGATCCGGCGCGCCCGACCGCTGTGGAGCAGGAGTTTGCGGTGCTGCTGGGGCGCGACCGCATCCGCGGGCGCTTCGACCGCGTCGACGTGGATCCGGACGGCCGCGTGTCGATCACCGACTACAAATCGAGTGACGTGCGCGATCCGGGCACCGCCTCACGTCGGGCGCGCGAGTCGCTCCAGCTCGGCATCTACGCGCTCGCGTGGGAGCGGCAGCACGGGAAGGCCCCGGATGAGCTGTCGCTGCACTTCCTCGAGTCCGGGCTCGTCGGTCGCAGCGATGCCACCGATCGCCGCCTCGAGCGGGCCCAGGCCAAGGTCGTTGCCGTCGCCGACGGGATTCGCGCCGGTCAATTCCAGGCCACGCCCGCCGCAAATCGCTGTGGCTTCTGTCCGTTCCGCGAGATCTGCCCCGACGCCGTTCGGTGATCCGGTGACCGGCCGGCACCGCACGATCGTCGCGGCACTGGTTCTGCTGGCCGTCCTGACGGCCCTGCTGCTGGTCACGTTCGCCGCGAACGCCTGCCCCACACAGACAGCTGGACATCCCTGCCAGCAGGCCGCCATGAATCGCACGATCGTGATCGGGCTGGCGGGGCTGGCGGTGGCGCTGACGATCACGCCGTTCGCGTTCCTCGCCGAATTCGTCGTGCGCCGACGCATCGCGTATCGCGGTGGTTGGCGTCGCGCCATCCGTCGGGGCGTGCTGTGCGGCGCGATCGTCGGGGCGCTGGCCGGCTTG
>VBJP01000183.1:0-4288 GCA_005880165.1 Chloroflexota bacterium
CTGCTGCTCCGGCGCGATCAGCATGCCCAGCACCGGCTCGCTGAGCCGTGGCAGGTGCGCGCGAAAGCTGGTCCCCCGTCCGACGGCACTCACCACGTCGATGCTTCCCCCGTGCATCTCGACGATCGAGCGAGCAATCGCCAGGCCCAGGCCACTCCCCGAAGCCCGTGCTTCGCCGACGTTGGTGCCCCGGTAGAACCGGTCGAAAATCCGCGGCAGCTCCGCCTCGGGAATGCCGGGACCGCTGTCGCGCACCTCGATCAACGCCTCGCTCGGCGAGTCGGTGAGCTGCACATCGACCTCCCCGTTGCGCGGCGTGAACTTCAGGGCGTTGCCGACCAGGTTGTTGACCAGCTGCACGATCCGTTCGCGGTCGAAGCGCAGCGCCACGGTCTCGCCGGGGACGGCGGCGGTCAACGTCACCCCGTGCTCCTCCGCCATCTCGGCATGCGCCTCGACCACCGAGCGCACCGGCTCGCGAAGGTCGCCGTCACGTACGTCGAGCGGGAAGATGCCGGCCTCGATGCGCGAAAGGTCCAGCAGGTTGGTGGAGAGCCACGCGAGGCGCCGCAATTGCTCGCGCGAGCGGTCGATGAACTCGGCGCGGGTCGCGTCGTCGATCGAGCCCTCCGCCTGGAGGTCGTTGAAGGTGCGAAGCGCGGCGATCGGCGTGCGCAGCTCGTGCGACACGTCAGCGATGAACTCGCGCAGCCGGTCGCGATCGGCCTGCAGCATGCGGAGCGACTCAGCGAGCCGGTCCGCCATCACATTGAACTGCGCGGCCAGCTGATCGATCTCGACCACACCCGAAGGCGCCGCTCGCTGGTCGAGCTCGCCGAGCGCCAGGCGCGCTGAGACGCGCCGCAGCGTGCTGATCGGGCCTGTCAGCCGACGCGCCGCCAGAACTCCGAGCAGCAGGGAGCCGATGACGGCGATGAGGCCGGCGGCGATGAGCGTGCCGCGCACCTGGCCGAGCGTGGCGGCCCGCGACGTGTACGGATCTGAGACCACGATCCGGATGCGGAGCTCGAGGCCGGGAAGCGCGACGTTGGAGTCCCATGAGCGCGGGGTGACATCAGGATCGGGCATGAGGCCCTGCGACGTGAGCTGGCTCGGGTTGGCGGCGGTTGCGACGGCGGCCAGCGAGCCGTCGTCGCGGTAATAGACCGCCACGGTCGCCTCGGCGATGCTGGTCGCCGCGAGCTGCGCCGCCTTCTGGATATACGCCTGGCGAGCCGATGCCGAGGAATACCTGTTGGCATCGAGGCGCTCCAGCGTGTCCTGAATGAGGATCGCTGTTGAGCGGGCCGCGGATGAGAGGCGACTCTCCGCCTGCTGGGCGAAGTAGTCGGGGAGGAACTGGCTCAGTGCGATCCCCGACACCAGGAGCGCCATGAAGGCGACGCTTGACAAAGCGAGGACCAGGCGAACGTCGAGGCGGCGCAGGAACCCGCTCGTGGCGCTACTCCTCCGCGAAGGCATAGCCGACCCCACGCAGCGTCACGATGTATCGCGGCTGGGCGGGATCCGGCTCGATCTTTTCCCGGATGTGGCTGATGTGCACGTTGATGGTGCGCTCGTCCTGCTCGAGTGCGTCGTAGTCGCGCACCAGCTCGAGCAGCTGTCCTCGTGTGTAGACCCGACCCGGGCTGCCGGCGAGGTGCCGGAGCAGGTCGAACTCGGTGGTGGTGAGCGCGATTCGGTCTCCGTTGCGCGTCACCCGGCGACGGTCGAGGTCGATCACCAGGTCCCCGCGCCGCAGCAACCGGCCGGTGCGCGAGTCGGCCAGCTCCCCGTACGCCCGGCGCAGCAGCGCCTTCACGCGCGTCACGAGCTCGCGCACGCTGAAAGGCTTCACCAGGTAATCGTCCGCGCCAATCTCCAGGCCCACCACCTTGTCGATCTCGTCGGCGCGAGCGGTGAGGAACAGAATCGGGACCTTCGACTCACGCCGCAGCTGGCGGCAGACCTCGAAGCCGTCGATGCCCGGCAGCCGAACGTCGAGGAGCACGAGGTCCGGCGCGGCTTCTGGAAAGCTGCGTACGGCCTCTTCTCCGGTGGGCTCGAGGGTGACGGCGTAGCCCTCGCGCTGGAGGGCAACCTGCACGCCGCGGGCGACGGCCGGCTCGTCCTCGACGATCATGATCGTGGCCGCCATGGGGCACCGATTATAGGGAGGCGGCTGGCTGACACGATCTCGGCCCTCTGGTACCATCCGGGCTCGCACGAAGCGCTGACCATCCGCTCGGGCATGCCCGGGCCCTTCGAGGAACGAACCCACCGCCATGGACCTGGAGATCGCCGCCGAGCCGCGCTCGACGACCGGCAAGCGCAACCGACAGCTCCGTCGAAGCGGTCAGCTGCCGGCGGTCGTGTATGGCAAGGACACCGAATCGCTGGCCATCCAAGTCGAGGCAAAGGCCTTCGACACGCTCTACCGCGCCGCCGGGCGGACGAGCCTGGTGAAGCTGCATGTGGACGGCTCGGCCAAGAGCGCGATCATCCGAGAGGTCCAGCGGCACCCCCTCAGCCGCCGGGCCCTGCACGTCGACTTCCTGGTCGTGGACCTGCTGCAGGAGATGGAAGTGGACGTGCCGCTCGTGTTCACCGGCGAGCCGCCCGCGGTCGAGCTCACCGGGGGGACGCTCATGACACCAATCGGCCACCTAAGAGTCCGAGCACTGCCAACCGAGATCCCGCACGAGATCTCCGTCGACGTGACCCCGCTCGTCGACCTCGACGCGTCGCTTCACGTTCGTGACCTGGTGATCCCCGAGAACGTCCATATCCAGACCGATGGCGACGAGCTGATCGCCAGGGTGCTCCCGCCGCGCATCGAGGAGGAGCCGGAGGTCGAGGAGGAGGCGCTCGAAGGGGAGGCCGCCGAGGGCGAGGAAGGTGCCGAGGGCGCCGAAGGCGAGGCTCAGGCTGGCGAGGCCGAGACGAATGCCAGCGAGGACGAGCCGGGCGGCTGACGCCATCCCCTCTCAGCGCTCGGCGTGATAGCGCCGCTCACCGGTAGCAGGGTCAAGGTAGACGCGCATCAATCGACCCGTGCTGGGGTCCACGAACCGCTCATCGGTGGGACGGAACGGGTGCTGCGGCGCATCTGGGTCGCCACCTCCGGCCCCAGCGTCCTGGCGCGTGCGCTCAGCGGCTTCCGATCGGTACCGCATGCGCTCGAAGGTGAGACCAACCAATCCGGCGCCGCCTAGCGCGAGTGCCCACATGCCGGTCGCTGGCTGGCCCGCCACCAGCGCCACCAGGCCGCCCAACAGGATCAGAGCGGCGACGGCGGCAGCCAGCAGGCGTACGAAGACCAGCATGCGCCGGCTGTCACTCTGCGGGCTGCGGAGCTCCGGCATCCGCGGCCAGAACGACGGCGGTGCCGTACGCCACGATTTCGGACATCGTGCTGCCGATCTCGCTGCTGTCGAACCGCATGCTGATCACCGCATCGGCGCCCATCAGCGTCGCGTTCGCGACCATGCGGTCCAGCGCCTGGCGCCTGGTGTCCTCGAGCAGCTCGGTGTACTCGTGGATCTCGCCGCCGACCAGCGAGCGCAGGCTGGCGGTGATGTTGCCGCCGAGCCCCCGGCTGCGAACGACGAGACCGAACACGTGGCCCTTGGTCTCGGCCACCCGGTGGCCGGCCACGAAGGGTGCGGTGGAGACGATCACGATGGCTCCTTCTCTCGGCGGGGCGGCTCCCAGTCTATCCGGCGGCGGCGCTACCTCTCGGATCCACGAACCTGGCGCCTCTGCGTGCTACGCTCGAACGGCCGGCGACGCATGTAGGCCCGGCGCCTGGAAGGAGGATCGGTCGTGGAGGATAGCTTCTTCTCGGAGGTGACGGGCCGCATCCCCTTTGGCGGGCTCGAGTCGAAGGATCCGCTCCTGTTCGCGGTGTATGAGCCGGATCGCCAGGTGCTCGGCAAGCGCATGGAGGACCACCTCCGAATCGCCGTCTGCCTGTGGCACTCATTCAACTGGCCGGGATCGGACGTCTTCGGCGTGGGCACCTTCGATCGTCCCTGGCTGGATCCGCGCTTGGAGCCGATGGTGGCGGCACGCGCCAAGCTTCATGCCGCGTTCGAGTTCATCGGCAAGCTCGGCGTTCCATTCTTCTGCTTCCATGACCGCGACATCGCGCCCGAGGGTCGCACCTTCGCGGAGTCTCGCGCCAACCTCGAGGCGATGATCGGCGAGGCTGAGGAGCAGATGGCCCGAACCGGCATCAGGCTGCTGTGGGGGACGGCCAACCTGTTCAGCCATCCGCGATACGCCG
>VBJP01000183.1:4443-10083 GCA_005880165.1 Chloroflexota bacterium
CTCGATGGTGGCCGAGCACAAGCACCGCATCGGCTTCAATGGCACCCTGCTGATCGAGCCCAAGCCGCAGGAACCGACCAAGCACCAGTACGACTACGACGCAGCCACGGTGCACGGCTTCCTCGTCCGCCACGGGCTGGACCGCGAGTACCGCCTCAACCTCGAGGTCAACCACGCCACGCTGGCCGGGCACAGCTTTCACCACGAAGTCGCGTACGCAACCACCCACGGGGTCTTCGGCAGCATCGACGCCAATCGTGGCGACTACCAGAACGGCTGGGATACCGACCAGTTCCCGAACTCGGTCGACGAGTTGTCGCTGGCGGTCTACGAGATCGTCCGAAGTGGCGGCTTCACGACCGGTGGCTTCAACTTCGACACCAAGCTCCGGCGCCAGAGCCTGGATCGCAGCGACCTGTTCCACGCCCACATCGGCGGGATCGACACCCTCGCCCGGGCTCTGCTGGTTGCGGCCGCCATGATCGAGGATGGACGCCTCGAGAGGCTGCGGGCAGAACGCTACGGCGGCTGGGACGAGCCGCTTGGCCGCTCGATCCTCTCTGGGGACGCGCTCTTCGAGATGCTCGCCGGACGCGTTGAGACCGGCGAGATCGATCCCCGCCCCAAGTCCGGGCACCAGGAGCTTCTCGAGAACATCGTCAACCAGGGAATCTGGTCCGCCGATCAACCCGCGGTCGTCAACGCCGGCGAGAGGCGCTAACCCGAGAGTCGCTGCCCTCGCCACTCGACCGCAGGAGCCGCGTGCGTGCCGCAGGTGCTCGGCATCGACATCTCGACCACGGCGACCAAGGCCGTCCTGGTCGACGAGACGGGAGCGGTACGCGCGATCGGCATCACCGAGTATGGGTTCGAGGTCCCGCACCCGCTCTGGAGCGAGCAGGCGCCGCAGCTGTGGTGGGACGCGACGATAGCTGCCGTCCGCCAGGTGCTCGCCTCGCCCGGGGTCACCGCCGATGAGGTGGTGGCGGTCGGGCTGACCGGGCAGATGCACGGCGCCGTCCTCCTCGACGCGGCCGATGAAGTCCTGCGCCCCGCCATCCTCTGGAACGACCAGCGCACATCCGCCGAGTGTGAGCTGATCCGGGAGGTGGTCGGGCGCGAGCGGCTGATCGCGGTCACCGGCAACGACGCGCTCACCGGATTTACCGCGCCAAAGCTGGTCTGGGTCCGCGAGCGCGAGCCCGATGTGTGGCGACGCATTGCCCACGTCTTGCTGCCAAAGGACTACGTCCGGCTCCGCCTGACGGGCGACCATGCCGTGGACAAGGCCGACGGAGCCGGCACCCTCCTCTTCGACCTGGCACGCCGGGACTGGTCGCCGGAGGTCGTGGCGGCGCTCGACATTGACCCCCGCTGGCTGCCTCGCTCCTGGGAGGGGCCGCAGGTCACCGGGTCGCTGTTGGGCGCCGCCGCCGAAGCCACGGGCCTGCGACCCGGCACGCCGGTCGTCGCGGGCGGCGGCGACCAGTCAGCAAACGCGGTCGGCGTCGGTGTGGTCTCGCCGGGCAGCATGGCACTCTCCCTCGGCACCTCCGGGGTCGTCTTTGCGGCGACCGCCGAGCCGTTGTTCGAGCCGCTGGGCCGCGTCCACGCCTTCTGCCACGCGGTGCCGGAGCGCTGGCACATGATGTCGGTGATGCTCTCGGCGGCCGGCAGCCTCCGCTGGTTCCGCGACGCGGTCGCCCCAGCTGCCAGCTATACGGACTTGGTAGAGCCAGCGGGCGAGATCCCGCCTGGCAGCGACGGCCTCGTCTTCCTGCCGTACCTCACCGGTGAACGTTCGCCGCACGCCGATCCTCTCGCCCGCGGGGCGTTCGTCGGCTTGACGCTGGCCCACGACCGGCGCCACCTCACCCGGGCCGTGCTCGAGGGCGTGGCCTTTGGGCTGCGCGACGGCCTCGACCTGATGCTTGCCGCAGGCACGCCAAGACCAGCACAAGTCCGGGTCTCAGGCGGCGGCACGGCCAGTCGCGTTTGGCGCCAAATCCTGGCCGACGTGCTCGAGGTGGAGATCGCCACGGTCAGCACGTCCGAGGGGGCGGCTTACGGGGCTGCCCTCCTGGCCGCCGTGGGCGGCGGCAACTGGTACGCGGGTGTCGAGGAAGCGTGCGCGGCCCTGGTGACCGCGACTCCGAGCGCCGAACCCGGAACGTCGGCCGCGCTCTACAGGGAGGCGCATGCGATCTACCGGGATCTCTATCCGGCACTCAAGCCCACCTTCGACGGAGCCCTGGCGGCTCCGGGCCGCGGCTCAGGACGCTAGGTTCGGGGCGGGGCTCTGTCCGGGCAGCTGCAGCTCGGCCAGCTCCTTCTGGGTGACCTGCTCGGGTTTCTTACCGAGGATGATCATCCCGAGCACGTCGTCGGCGGTCGTCTCGGTCTTCTTGATGGTGTCCACGATCCTGCCGTGATACATGACGCTGATGCGGTCAGACAGGTCGAAGACGTCGTGGATATCGTGGCTGATCAGGAAGATGCCGATCCCCTCCGTCTTGAGCTGGCGGATAAGGTCGCGGACCTGGGATGTCTCTGCCGGTCCGAGGGCCGCCGTCGGCTCGTCCATGATGAGGATCCTGGCATTGAAATGGACCGCTCGGGCGATGGCTACCGCTTGTCGCTGCCCGCCGGAGAGAGACTTCACGGCCTGGGCGAAGCGCTTGAAGTTCGGGTTGAGACGGCCCATGACCTTGCGGGTGGCGTCCTCCATGGCCCCGTCATCCATGCTTCCCCACATCGTGGTCAGCTCGCGGCCAAGGAACACGTTGCCCGGCGCGTCGATGTTGTCCGCGAGTGCGAGCGTCTGGTAGATGCACTCGATGTTGTAGAGCTTGGCGTCCCGGGGATTCGCGATCGTCACACGCCTGCCTTCGACGCGGATCTCGCCGGAGTTCGGTGGATGGGCGCCCGAGAGGGCCTTCATCAACGTCGACTTGCCCGCGCCGTTGCCGCCAACGAGGCCGATCACCTCACCGGCGTGGAGATTGATGGAGACGTCATCCACGGCATGGACACCGCCGAACGCCACCCGGATGTGGCTCATCTCGACGAGGGGCTCCGACTCTGCGACCGCCATCGTCCGCGTCCTCGCTATGAACCGCCGCCCCGACGGCGGTTGTAGGCATCGAAGCCAACGGCCAACACGAGGACGATCCCGGCCACGATGTTCTGGATGGGCGAGTTGTATCCCGTGTAGGCCAGTCCATACGCGAGCGCCTGCATGACGAAGGCACCCAGGACCGCGCCCGGAATCGTGCCGATGCCACCCGCAAACGAGGTCCCCCCGACGACGGCCGCAGCGATCACGTAGAGCTCATAGCTCTGGCCGACGTCCAGCGTCGAGCCATTGAGCCTAGCCGCCGCGATTGCCGCCGAGATGGCGCACAGGACACCCATCAGGATGTAGATCTTCACCACCGTCCAGCGGGTGTTGATGCCGGCGAGCTCCGCCGCCTCCGGATTGCCGCCGTAGGCATAGACGTACCGTCCAAACCGTCGCCGCGTTGCGAGGAAGGTCATCACCACCGTGACGGCGATGAGGATCACGACAGGCCAGGGAAGACCGACCGCGATCTTTAGTCCACCCGGCGGCTCGGTGATGCCGTGCTCCTGCGCGTATCGCGTGGCCGCTCCGACCGGCCAGTAGTTGCCGTTGGCGAAAGCCGCCAGGCCGATGACGGCAAGGCAACCGACCGCGGCGATCGTGACCTCCGCCCACATGGGGCGGACGGGGAACCCGAACCGCCGACGCTGCCTGCGGTTGTAGACGATGAGGGCGATGATCGCCAGGGAGCCGACGATCGCGACAGCCCAGGTCAGCGTGCCGCCGATGGACCCTTGGGCGCTGCCCCCCAACAGCTGGAAGGTCGGGTCCAACCCGGATACGGCCGCGCCTTGGGAGAGCACCCACACGGCACCACGGATCGACAGGAGCCCGCCAAGAGTGACGACGAACGAGGGGACGCCGACATAGGCGATGATGAAACCCTGCACCGCTCCGAAGACGGCCCCCAGGCCGACGCCGAGAGCCAGCGCGATGAGCCAGCGGAACGGGAAATCATCGCCCATGCCGAGGATGTTCGGCAGCCAATTGGTCATCAGCAGGGCGTAGCTCATGGCGATGAAGCCAACCAGGGAGCCGACGGAAAGGTCGATGTTGCGGGCGACGATGACCAGAACCATGCCGGTCGCCAGGACGGCGACTCCCGCTCCCTGGACGGCGAGCGTCGTCATATTCTCCGGCCTAAGGAACGTGCCTTCATTCACGACGTTGAAGCCAACCAGGATCGCCACCAACGCCAGGAGCATGCCGAACAGGCGGAAATCGATCTCCGCGGCGGAGAGGGCGCCGCGGATCGAGAAGCGCGGCGCGGCAGGAGCCTGACGCGGGGCGGCGCTGGCGATGTCAGCCATGGAACGCGTGAATGGGTGAAGCGGGACGACCTGCGCCCCGGAGTCCGTGGGCGCAGGTCGCTGTTGTCACTGGCGGTTGAAGGTCACTTGCAGGCCGCGGCCCCAGGGTCGGTGGCCTTGACGCCGTTGCAGATCTTGGCCTTGGTTGCGTACCAGCCAGCCGCGATCACTTGGCCGAGCTTGTCCGCGGTGATTGGCGTGGGCTTGAGGATGATCGACTTAACGGTGTTGCCACCCGGTGTCTTGAAGTCGGTTGGGCTGTTGCCCGCGGCCGGTGCGACCGACGAATCGACGTTGATCGAAACCTCGGAGATCTTCTTGCCCTGGCAGAGCTGGAGCGCCGCCTGGCCGGCTGCCTTGCCGAGCTCGTTGCTGTTCTTCCAGACGTCAACGTACTGCTTGCCGAGGGCCACGTTGTTCAGGTTGGCGGGATCGCCGTCCTGTCCGCTGAGTGGCGGGAACCCGTAGTTCTTGCCCTGGAGAGCGGCCGCCACGCCAAGCGCGGTGCTGTCGTTCTCGGCAAGGATGGCGTCGATCTTCGTGTTGCTAGCGTTGGCCTGGTCGATGATCGCCTCCATGTTGGACTGGGCCTTCTCGGTCTTCCAGGCGTCGGTGTAGGTCCCGTCCTTGGGGCCGATGATCTTGATGTCACCCGAGGCGACCTTGTCCTTGAGGCCCGCCTGGTCCCAGCCCATGGGCAGGAACGTCGAGGCATTGGGATCGCCGGGGTCGCCCTTGATCAGGACGTAGTTGCCCTTCGGCACCTTGGTCAGGACCGCTTCGGCCTCAGCCTTGCCGACCCCGACGTTGTCGAAGGTGATGTACAGGATGCTGCCCGAGGGGTCTTCGATGAGCCGGTCATAGGCGATCACCGGGATGTTCGCGTCTTTTGCCTTCTGGAGCGCCGGCAGGATCGCCTTCTGGTCCTGGGCAAGCAGCACGAGGACCTTCGCGCCCTTCGAGATCAGGGTGTCGACGTCGGAAAGCTGCCGCTGGTTGTCCAGGTTGGCGTCCGCATCGATGAACGTGCCACCTCCGGCCTCGATCGTCTGCTTCATCTTTGGCTTATCGGTGGCTCCCCAGCGCGGCTGCTGGAAGTTGTTCCAGGAGACGCCGACCACGCAGCCGCCGGCGGCCGCGCTCCCGCTGCCGGCCGACGGGCTCGTTCCGCCACTGGTGCATGCGCTGATGACAACTGCGGCGGCTAAG
>VBJP01000191.1 GCA_005880165.1 Chloroflexota bacterium
TCGAGGCGCTCCGCCGGGCAGTCGGGGCAGCTGCTGTGGGCGCTGCCGCGGTACGCGTGGCAGCCGGGGCGGCTGTGGCCGGAGCGGCCGCTGCGGCAACCGGCTCGGGAGCAGGCGTCGGAACCGCGGCAGCCACCGGCTCGGGTGCTGGCGGCGCGCTGGTCGGGGTTGCCGGACCCTCCGCTGCGGCCCGCGTCCCGCGCGTCGTGCGCGGCCGGCGCGCTTCGCGCGGCTCGGTTCGGGCGGCGCCCGGCCGCTCGCCGAGCTGCTCGCCGCGGTAGATCCACGCCTTCACGCCGATTCGGCCGTAGGTGGTGTGCGCGTGCACAACGCCGTAGCTGATGTCGGCGCGCAGCGTTCCCAGCGGAATGCGACCCTCGCGATCCCACTCGCTGCGGCTCATCTCCGAGCCGCCCAGGCGGCCGGCGACCTGCACCTTGACACCCTTGGCGCCCGCCTTGATCGAACGCTGGATCGCCTGCTTCATCGCCTTGCGGAACGCGATGCGCCGCTCGAGCTGACCGGCCACGTTCTGCGCGACCAGCACCGCGTCGAGCTCAGGCTGCAGGATCTCCTTGATCTCGAGCTTGACCTTCTTGTTGGTGAGCTTGCCGACGTTGGTCCGCAGCGACTCGACGTTGGCGCCACCCTTGCCGATCACGATTCCTGGCTTGGCCGAGTGGACGGTGACCGTGACGTGGTTGATGCCTCGCTCGATCTCGACCTGGCTGACGCTCGCGTTCGAGAGCTGCTTGCCGACCAGCTGCCGGATCCGCATGTCCTCGCCCAGCAAGCTGGCGTAGTCGCGATCTGCGTACCACTTGGCGAGCCACGGCTTGATGATGCCGATCCGGAAGCCGTAGGGATGAACCTTGTGACCCATCAGGCCTCCTTGTCAGCCACGGCGATGGTGATGTGGCTGGTGCGCTTGAGTATCTGGAAGGTGCGGCCCTGCGCCCGCGGGCGATAGCGCTTGAGGGTCGGGCCGTCGTCGGCCACCGCGCTCACCACGGTGAGCTCATCGGCCGACAGGTTGAAGTTGTTCTCCGCGTTGGCAGTGGCGCTCTTGAGCACCTTGGCCACGTCGCGTGCCGCAGCGTTCGGCAGGAAGCGAAGGATGGCGGCCGCCTCCTCGACCGGCTTGCCGGTGATCAGATCGGCGACCAGGCGCAGCTTGCGCGGGCTCATGCGGATGTATTTGGCGGTGGCGGTCACGCGCATGCTCAGCACTCCTACTTCAGCGCCGAGGAGCGCTCGGTGGCCTTGCCGTGGCCACGGTAGGTCCGCGTAGGAGCGAACTCGCCGAGACGGTGCCCGACCATGTTCTCGGTCACGAAGACCGGCACGTGGCGGCGCCCGTCGTGCACCGCGATGGTGTGCCCGATCATGGCCGGGAAGATCACACTGGCGCGCGACCAGGTCTTGAGCACCTTGCGCTCGTTGCGCTTGTTCATCTCCTCGACGCGGCCGATGAGGCGTGCGTCGACGTACGGTCCCTTCTTGACGGATCGACTCATTCGGCTCCCTTATCCCCGCCCATACCGGCGGCGAACGATCATCTTGGTGCTCGGCTTGGCCTTCGCCCGGGTGCGCAGGCCCATGGCCGGCTTGCCCCACGGCGTCTTGGGCGGCATGCCGGTCGGAGACTTGCCCTCCCCACCACCGTGCGGGTGGTCACGCGGGGTCATGACCGTGCCGCGCACCGCCGGGCGGCGGCCCATGTGCCGAGAGCGACCGGCCTTGCCGATCTTCTGGTTCTCGTGGTCGAGGTTGCTCACCTGGCCGATGGTCGCCATGCAGACGGCCCGCACCCGCCGCACCTCACCCGACGGGAGGCGGATGGTGGCGTGATCGCCCTCCTTGGCGAGCAGCTGCGCGCTGCTCCCCGCCGACCGGACGATCTGCCCCCCGCGCCCGGCGACCAGCTCGATGTTGTGGATCTGGGTGCCGAGCGGGATGCGCACCAGCGGCAGCGCGTTCCCGAGGCGCGCCTCGACCTCGGGGCCGGACGCCACCGAGTCCCCCACGCCCAGGCCGTGCGGCAGCAGCATGTAGCGCTTCTCGCCATCCGCGTAGTGCAGCAGGGCGATGCGCGCGGAACGGTTGGGGTCGTACTCGACGGTGGCGATCCGCGCCGGAACGCCCGGCTTGTCGCGCTTCCAGTCGATGACCCGGTAGAGCCGCTTGTGGCCACTCCCCTGGTGACGGACCGTGAGCTTGCCCTGGCTGTTGCGGCCGGCACGCTCCAGGAGCCGCTCGGTGAGCGGCTTGTGCGGCACGCTCTCGGTGATCTCCTCGAACGTCGGCCGCGTCATCTGCCGCAGGCCGGGGCTCGTGGGTCGGTAGTTACGCAAAGGCATCGGTCACACCGCCTCGAAGAGCTCGATCTTCTGGCCCGCGGCGATCGTCACCACCGCCTTGCGCCAGCCCGCGGTCATGCCTGGCGTCCGTCGCCCGCGGCGCTTCTCCTTGGGCTTCACGCTGAGCACCCGCACGCCAAGGACGTCGACCTTGAACTCGGCCTCGACCGCCGCCTTGATCTGGAACTTGTTGGCGTCGCGCGCCACGGCAAACGTGTAGTTGTTGCGCTCGGTCTGGGCGACGCTCTTCTCGCTGATCACCGGGCGGATCAGGATGTCGTGGACGATGGTCGTCACGCGTACACCTCCTGCGCGCGGGTCAGCGCGTCGCGGGTGAAGATGACGGTGTCCGCCTCGAGCAGGTCGACGACATTGAGGCTGTCGGCCAGGATCACGCGCACCTCGCGGACGTTGGCGCACGAGCGCTCGACCGTCTCGTCGCGCGCGGCGAGCACCAGGAGCACCTTGCCCTGCGCGTTCCAGGCCTCGAGGTGCTCGATGAAGGCGCGGGTCTTGATCTCGTCGAGCGCGAAGCCCTCGACCACCCGCAGCTCGCCCGCCGCCTGCTTGGCGGAGAGCACGCCCTTCAGCGCTGCGCGTCGCATCTTGGCGGGCATGCGCTGATCGTGGCCGCGCGGGTGCGGCCCAAAGACCACCCCGCCACCGCGCCACTGCGGCGCGCGGCGGCTCCCCTGGCGGGCGCGTCCGGTCCCCTTCTGGCGCCACGGCTTCCGGCCGCCGCCGGCGACCTCGCCGCGGGTCTGGGTGTCGGAGGTACCGATCCGACCGCCGGCCTGCTGTCGCACGACCGCCTGGTGAACGAGCGCATCGTTCGGCGTGGCGCCAAAGAGCGAGTCCGCCAGCTCGACCTTGCCGGCGGGCTTGCCGGTGGCGTTGAGGATCTCCGTGGACTGGGCCATCGTCACTTGGCCTTCTGGATGAGCAGCACGCCGTTACGCGCACCGGGCACGGCGCCCTTGACCAGGATCAGGTTGCGCTCGGCGTCGACCTTGATGACGGTCAGCTTCTTGACGGTCACCTGCTGGTCGCCCATGTGGCCCCCCATGCGGGTGCCGAGCCAGACGCGTCCGGGCGTGGTACCCGCGCCAATCGAGCCCGGCTGGCGGTAGTTCGTGGAGCCGTGGGTCTTGGGACCGCGCTGGAAGTTGTGGCGCTTGATGGTCCCGGCGAAACCCTTCCCCTTGCTGGTGCCGACGACGTCGACCAGCTCCCCCGCCTCGAAGAGCGTGACGTCGACGGTCTGGCCGGCCTCGTAGCCCTCGGTCGAGTCGACACGGAACTCCGAGACGTTGCGAGGCTTGGCGACCTCCTTGTCGAGGTGCTTGAACTGGCCGGCAACCGGCGAGCTGACCTTGCTGGCCGAGCCGGCGACGAGCTGCAGGGCGGCATACCCGTCGCGCTCCGGGGTCCGGAGTCGCGCGACGGTGTTCGGGGTAGCCTCGATGACGCTGACCGGCACGACACTCCCGTCGTCGCCAAAGATCCGCGTCATGCCGAGCTTGCGCCCGATGATTCCTGCCGGCACCTGAACAGTCACTCCTCCACCTGTTTGACCGATGAGAGGCGAGCCGCTGCGGCTCGCCTCCGCATCACATCTTGATCTCGATATCCACGCCGGCTGCCAGCGACAGCCGCATCAGCGCATCCACCGTCTTGGTCGACGGGTCGATGATGTCGATCAGACGCTTGTGCGTCCGGATCTCGAACTGCTCCCGTCCGTCCTTGTGCACGAACGGCCCGCGGATGACGGTGTACTTCTCGATCCGGGTCGGCAGCGGGACGGGTCCCGCCACGTCGGCACCAGTTCGCTGCGCCGTCTCCACGATCTGCTCGGCAGACTGGTCGAGCAGCTTGTGGTC
>VBJP01000192.1 GCA_005880165.1 Chloroflexota bacterium
ATGCTGGATTTGCACGATTCGGCGAACCGTTAGGTGCCCCGCATGCTGAAGTGCCCACCACCGTCCCTCGATCGCACGGTAAACAGTCCCGACGCTTACGGGTCGCCCGAGATAATCGGCCCAGAGTCAGAACGGCGATCTCGGGCAAGCGATCAGATCCCTCCGCAGCACGGATTGCCCCGCTTCACACCCTCTCCGTCCTCCCCGGGCGCTGACGCCGGGAACCCTGTTCTGGCTGAGCTGATAGGCGAGGTCCTGCGCGATGCGGAGTCCGTTGGCTTAATGCTCAACGGTTCGAGGGCAGTCGGCAACGCCCGGCTCGATTCGGACTACGACCTCCTCTGGATTGTGGAAGACGATGCTTACCGACGCCGAAGCGATCGAGTCACGCTGGTTGAGCACAGACTGCTTGGCGATTCCCCGGCGATAGAGATCACCTACGAGAACGTTGAGGCCCTGAGGCAGCTGTCGCACGATGGTGCAACCCCGAGCGCGACTTTCGCCTCCTCGTCCGTCTTGCTGGATAAGACCGGCGAGATCGTGCCTCTCGTTGCGGCCATTGCTGCCCGCACCAACAAGCTCGCGCGCGAGCTCGTCGGAGAGGAGTACGACAGCTATTTGAACGGATTTGTTCACTCGCTCAAGTCGTGGAGCAGGGGCGACGACCTTGGCGCTCGAGCGCACGCCGCTGAATCGGGTCTCCATCTCGTCCGCGCACTCTTCGGGCTCGAGGGCAGAGTGGCCCCTTACCCCGACCAATGGTCGGCTCGCCTCGCCGAGCTCGACGCGCAGGGTTGGCAGAGCGGATTCTTCCAGACCGCCGTCCTACGCCTTCTATACGCGCCGGATCCGCCCTTTCAGCAAATGCTCGAAAGGCGCGTCGGCCGGCTCATGGAGTCGCGCGGAGTCCGTCATCAATGGAGGTACGACCTGCAGCGGCTGAGAGCTGTGCGGTACGACGAGCTCTGAAAGGGATGCCGTCGAGCCCGATCGGTTACTCGCACCGCTGGCAGCTGCCATCACCAGGTCGGGCCACGAAGACCTCGCGCGTGAGTTTGCCGTCGGCGGCCCCACCGACAGCCACTATGTCCACACGGCGACGGTTATCGTTGCAGATGTCCGTGTTAACAAGACGTCTCAGGTGACCGCCTCCGAATCGAGGCGGCGAAGACGCTGAGCGACCTCCTCCAGCACCGCGCGACGGATTCTCGGCGACGTATCGAGGAGCTGATGGAATCGCTGGTGCGTCACCGCGAGCAGACGGGATGCAGACTGAGTGGTCGCCGTGGCGGTTCGCGGACCGCCGTCGAGGAGGGCAATCTCCCCGAGGAAATCCCCGTCGCCGATCGTGTTGATAGTCGCCCCGCCCCGTTCAATAGCAACGCTCCCAGAAACGATGATGTAGAAGTAGCCTTCATGACGACCCTCGTGCGTAAGCACGGTGCCCGCGGGCACGTCCTTTTCGTCGACGATTCGGGCGATTTGCTCTAGCTCCTCCTGCGGCAGGCCGCCGAAGAGTGGCACGCGCTCCAGCAGACCAAGCTTGTAGTCCAAGGTGCCGGACCTCCTCCGTCATAAGCCGAGGGGCGCTCGGGTCCGATTCACGTCCGCAGCATGATGCGCCGAGACACCGCGCCTCCGCCTAGCCGGCATGCTCCGTACTCCATCCGTCAAGCGGCGCCAGCCGCGGAGCCCTTTCAAATGCTCCGAGGGAAGCGGCCGGCGCGCCAAATGCAGGATTACCCGCGCCACGGGCGCGGACAGTCTATCGCGACCCGGCGGACTTAACGGATGTGAAGGTTGACGCCCAGGAGGATGAGGGGCCACAGCAGCACCGCGAGGATCGCCGACAGAATCGGCATCACCGCGGCGAGGTGCGCGAAGTACCCATGACCTGACGCCACGATCAGGCCAACGACGATCCAAACGAGGCCGACGATCGACGAAAAGCCGGATCTCATACCCACTCCCTGCAAACTGCGACTCGAATCGTCAGCGGTTCACACTCGCAATCCGGGTGCCGATGGGCATTTTGGAGTCATTCATTCCATCGAGACGGGGGCGAGGGGGTCGGGCGACTCGTCGTGACTCGCCCACCGTTGCTGGCCGCATCTGTCCGGCAAGGCCCCCCGAGCTCCATGGCTGTAACCGGGGTCGTAGCAATCCTTGACTGCCCGAGCATCCAAAGCCATGTTGGAGGAACGGGCTCGATGAATCCCCGATTACGTTCTCTACTGTTCGCTGTGTGCCTGGCCATGGGCCTGATGGTGGGCATGGCCGGCGCGGCTGTGGCCGGCAACCCCAGTGGCAGCGGCCAGCCCAACGCGTCATGCGAAGACTCCACGCTGCAGCCCAACGGCTTCAGCAGCGGTGGCTTCGCGAATGCGGACCTGCATTACGCGGGCAACGGTGATCCCTCACTGAACGCGAGCAGCGACACGGCCGTCTCGCAGTACGACGTGGCCTGCTACCAAATCTCGCTGCACCACTGAGCCCATCCGCAGGGGTGTGAAGCAGCCGACACCCTGACGGTGACATGTCGCGCTTCGTGATCGGTCAGGTAGACGGCGATAAAGTTCTGCTGCCCATGGGCGGGGTGGGGTCCAGTTCAAGATCGAGGGTGACCGGGCCGGCGAGGCGGTCTCCATCCTCGAGCACCCCATCCAACCTGTGGGTTCGCGGTGCCCCATACCCACACGCGTGGTGCCCCATACGCACACGAACGAGGACGAGATCACATATGTCCTCGAGGGACCCTGAGCGCGGAGATCGACGGCGAGGAGCTGAACGTCGAGGTCGGTGAGTATCTGTTCAAGCCTCGCGGGCTCAAGCACGAGTTCTGGAACCCGACCAGCGCTCCAACTCGCATCATTGAGATCGTTGCGCCCCGCCGGTCTCGAGCGGCTCTTCCGGACGGCCGGCACATCCCGGGGTTGCAGAGAACCGAGGACTTCGATCGGCTTGTCCTACAGCCCGACTGGGGTTGCACCACCCGGCCGGCGAGCGACCTGGAAGCATGACTGACCCGGAGGATCGGTATCGGTCGCCTCGTCGGTCAGGTTTCCTCCCGCAGCGCAGGCAGCACCGAAACTTCAACCCCCGAAGGTTGCGTCCGGCACCGCATGAT
>VBJP01000193.1 GCA_005880165.1 Chloroflexota bacterium
GGCCGCGGCCAGGAGTGGAAAGATGGCCAGCACATCGGCCGGGTGATGCTGGCCATCCAGCACGGCGATTCTCGGCGACGCGGCGCGAAGGCGAACGCCAAGCAGGAGATCGTTGTGCGCAGGCACGAACGGATGCTGACTCATTGGGATGAAGCAGAACTGGGCCTCGGGAAACGCGTCGGCCAGCTCGACGACGGCCTCCTCGAGTCCTCTGGACGTGCCTTGATCGACACTCGTGAGACAGAGGCCAACGATCGGACGGCTTGTCTGCAACCCGGCCGCGCGCAGCATGGCTCGCGCGTCCCTGCGCCTCCCCGAAGGCATCGCCTCGGACAGGTCGTCCGTGACGGCCGACTCAATCCCCCAACCTTGGAGCACGGACTCCGATTGGCGGTCACGAACGGTGAGGCTGGTAGCGCGCCCGCCAAGAAGACGCAGCGCGGCAATGGTTGTCATCGGCAGGTCGCGTTCGACCCCCACACTCACGATCGCGATGCTGCGACCCATGGCGGCGGCGGTGAGGCCGAAGGGCGCGATGAGGCGTCCAAGCGCCCCCATGTCCCTCCCAAAGAGTCCGCCGCCACCGATGAGCAGCGAGCGGTGGCGCCGCAATTCGGTCAGCGCCGAGGAAATGCCCACCGACCGAACGCCATGCAGCGCTTTGGTCTCGGCGGGGGACCGCGAGACGACCGTCAGCTTCACACCCGGGTCGAACTGGCGGAGCAGGCCGGCAAGAATCGCCTCGTCCCCAATGTTGCGATAGCCGTAGGCGCCGAGAACCAGGATTGGTTCGGGGAGGTCGACGAGGAGGGGTGCGGCGCTCATGGCGGTGCTGGCGAGGCTCCGCGGAAGAGGACCGCGTAGGTCCCGATCATGCGCGCGACGTGGAATCCGAGTGCCTCCAGTCGCTCGCGTCGCGCCAGGTAGATTGGATCGGTCATCGAAAGCAGGGCCGCGCTGATCTTGTAGTGCGCCACGAGATTCCTGGGATCAATGACCTGGAGGCCGACGGACGGCGGTCCGCTGGTCAGGTCGGTCACGTACAGGCGAATGGTCGATGACGTTTTCGATTCGACGGTCAAACCACGATCGCTGGCCGCAACGACGATGTCCGGCTGCGACGCCCATATGCGGAGGCAGGGCTCACGATCACCAATCTGCGTGAAGCAGACGTCGGCCTCCTGACCGATCACGTGAGCGGAGGTGAATGCCATGCCGCCAGCCGGGCGGAGCTGGGTCTGCAGGTGATTCCCGGGCGCGCTTGCCGTGATGGCCAGGGTCGATCCGTTTTTCAACAGCGTAACGGTCTGGGAGTAGGAGACGGTGGCTCGACCCACGGCATGACTCCAGGTCGTGCGAATGCTCGCTTCCTGGGCGGAGACCCTCGTCGTGACGCTCTTTGGGCCGGCCTCCGCGACCGAGACGGCCAAGCCGGAGGTGGTGATCTTGGTATCCGATGCCTGAATCTGGAGCAGGTCGACAAACTCCCCGCCGTGGTTCGCGGCGATGAGCAAGCCGCGCGGCGCGCTGGCGGTGCTCGATGTCGATGTTGAGGTGAACTTCACAAAGAAGAACTCGTTGGTGAGGGCCGCGCTGGTGCGCAGGATGGCCTCGGCATCGACACTGCGCCTCTCGCCCAGTCACGCCCTCGAACCACTTGCCGTCTCTGACCGAGGTGAGCACGGCGCCATGGTCCCGGCCAAGGGCCTGATCCAGATAGCGCACCGCGCCGCTCAATGAGTCCGGATCGCGCGATCCGTAGACGCTCATCTGCGTCTGGTAACGGACCACCGCAAACGGGGCCATCACCAGGATCAGAGCGGCGGCACCGATCGCGATCACCACTGGAGATCCGCCCAATCCAGCGACCTCACCGAGGTAGGAGCGCAGCGACTGGGCCAGCCATGTCAAAGCGCCCGCGGCACCGATGACGAGGGGGGCGAGCACGAGGGTCGCGAAGCGCGGGTAGTCGGTCGATGCCCCGGTGACGGATGCGTAGAGGAGCGCACCCCACGCGACGACTGCCCATGAGAGCAGGGCGACGTGGAGCCCGGGGGCCCTTCGGAACAGCTCGCCGACCACGCCGAGGACGATTGCGGTCCCGCCCACGAGCATGACAACGGTAGTTGGCCAGTAGGAGAAGAGACCGCTGAGGAGGCGACCGGGGCCGCGGTAGCCAAGACTCGCCGGGTTCGTCACGTAGTCTCGGCCGGCCGGGAGCAGGACCACCCAGAGGTAGAGGGCGAGCGCAGCGAGCACAACAACAGATGGCCAGGCGAATGACGCGATCCTCCGCCAGCCCAGCCGTCGCTTCTGGACAAGGAAGAAGACCGCCACCGAGATGCCTATCGGGATCCCGATGATGGCGGTGCCGACATGGGCCAGCGCCGCCAGCGCGAGGCTGCCGCTGCCCAGCGTCCACCACCGCGTTGATCGCTCACCCGCGGTGCCGGCGCGGGCGAAGGCGGCCACCGCGAGGTTGATGAAGAGGATGGACACAGATTGCAGCAGCCCGCCGAAGGCGGCGAGCTCGAGAAAGCGATCGGTGACGAGGAATGCGACCACGGCACTCAGAAGTCCTCCGATGGGGTCGTCGAGAAGGACCGCGCCGACGGCGAAGAAGCTCAGCGCCAGACCCAACAAGACCAGGATGTTGAGCGTTTGGAGCGCGATCGCCGGATCCTGTATCCCGATGCGAATGACAGCCAGCAGCGCGGGAACAAGCGGCGGCAGGTCTGTCACCACTCGATAGGACGGCACACCCTGCCCCAGGTAATAGCGCGACGTCATCAGCCACTGCCCAAAATCGCCCCGTCCACCGATGGGGGTGATGGCCGAGACGAAGCCGATGCCCGCTGCAACAGCCAACGTGAGGAGCAATGGCAGCGCCCAGGTCTCGGAGGCAAGCCGCGCGGCCGCCGCGGCGCGATCGCTGGCAGGCGCGAGCCTGGGACGCAGCCATCGGTCTCTGACGCCCGCAGTCGTCAGGGCGACTCGCTCGATCATGGACACGAGGGGCTCAACTGCCGCCTACGCCGGACCGGATGCGTCAACGCCGCGGCATCTCGGTACACGTGCTCCATCTGATCCGCGACCCATGCCCAGTCCCGCTGTCGCGCAGCGCGGCGGGCACGCCTGGCCAGCGCCGCCCGTTCGGGGGCGTCGCTGAGGAGCTGACGGATTGCGCCAGCCAATGCCTCGGCCGACGCTTCGCAGACCAATCCGTCGACCCCATCTCGGATCAGGTCAGGTGCAGCGCTCGTCGGGCTGCGCACGACAATCGGGACAGCTCCTGCAGCCTGTGCTTCCAGTACCGCGATTCCGAATCCCTCGCGCACCGACGGCAGCACCATGACGCGCGCGCTCTTGAGGTGACCATAGACCTCCCGGCTATCGAGATTTCCAACGAAGCGCACCCGCTGCCCGAGTCCCAAGGATGCCGCCAGACCCTCAAGGGCCGGTCGCTCCGGACCTTCGCCCGCCACAAGACAGGTCATCCGCGGCAAGGTCTCGCTCAGCCGCGCGATCGCGTGCAGCAGCAGGTCCACGCGTTTCTCGTCAATCAGCCGCCCGAGGTAGACGACGTCCGTCCTTGGTTGCGGAGGTGCATCGCGGATCTCGTCCACGGCCACACCGTTCCCGACGACTCGCACGCGTGGGTCGTCTTCCGATACTCCCATGCGCCGCGCCGTGAATGCGGAGACCGGAACGAGGCGATCGCCGATGTGCCGACCGTCTTGCTCCATCCGGCGTGCCACCCGCGCGACGAAGGGCCGCCGCGGAAGGTAGCTGAGCCAGTGGTCGCCCCAGAACTCATGCCAGGTCACCACGAGCGGAGTCCGTGAGACTCGCGATGCCAGCCAGCACGCATAGAGCGGGACGTATGGCGTAGCGGAGCAATCGATGACGTCGTAGCTGCCTCGGACGAGGGTGGGCAGCATCCGTGCGGCGAAACTGACCGCCTCGCGGACGGTTCGCTTGCCATCGGCTCCGTATAGCGGCGGGGCAGTACCGATGGCGCGGACTCGATAGCCGGCGCTCGCTGCGGCGGTCGAATCGCCCGGATAGCCCCAGGTGATGTACTCGACGTCGTGCTTCTGGGCAAGCCGCCATGCGATCTCGTGATACCGGCGTTCGGCCCCGCCATGGTGATCGGGATATCGGGCGTCGTAGACCAAGGCGATCTTGAGCCGGCCCGTGTCAGACGGCGCCCTCCTCTCCGAGGCGCGGTTCACGGTGAGTCAATCGCGACGACGAGAAAGGCCGACATGCCGAGCTCCGCTCCCACGATCAGCAGGGTCTGAGCCAGGGCGGCCAGCTGAAGGCCGCTCTCAACCCGGCCGCCGGATGTCCACACGGCGAACAGCACCGCGTCGACGATGCCGCCGCCGACGAAGAGCACTACCGCCAGGAGCAGGACCCATTCGAGCCGGAAGTAACGACGATAGATGCGAACCCACGCATCCTCGGGCAGCAGGCCACGTGAGCAGGCATGAATCTTGGCGATGACGCCTAGCAGCGCGGAGTTGACACCAATCGCCAGAAAGATCGCGCCCGCGAAGACTGGCTGCCAAGTCAGCGAGCGCAAGGTGACACCGGTGGGTGAGAGGAAGGAGATCGCGAAGGTGGCAAGCCCCAGAACCGTGAGCAGCAGTCCCGGAAGCACAAACAGAAAATCGGGAGCCGCAAGAAGCAGGAAGCGCAAATGTCGCCACCCGTCCCGCACGGTGCTCAGCTTGCTCGGAGCCTGGCGCGCGTAGTAGCGCGTCGGGACCTCGGTAATGCGCATGCCAGTGCGGGCGGCGCGCACGATCATCTCCGAGGCGAGCTCCATCCCTGCCGATCGGAGTTGCAGCGCGGGTTGGGCGGCGCGCCGGAAAGCCCGCAGGCCGCTCTGGCTGTCACCGATGCGGACGCCGGAGAAGAGCCTGATCAGGAAATTGATGACTGGCGTTCCCAGGTACCGATGCGCCCACGGCATGGCGTCCGGCTCGAGTCCACCCCGGAATCTGTTTCCCAGCACCAGGTCGTATCCCGCGCCGAGGGGCTCGATCAGGGAGCTGAGATTGCTGAAGTCATACGTGTCGTCGGAGTCGCCCATCACGATGACCTCGCCACGCGCTTCGGCGAAACCACGGATGTAGGCGCTGCCGTACCCCCGGCGCTGCTCGGTCACCACGCGCGCACCCGCGCTGATCGCGATCGGCACCGAGGCATCGGTCGATCCGTTGTCCACCACAATGACCTCACCGGGCAGTCCGGCGCCCTCGAGCCATCGGCGGGCCTTAGTCACGCAGATCCCCACAGTGGCCTCCTCGTTGAGGCACGGCATCACGATCGAGACGTGAGGGCCATCGAGCACCCCAGGGTGCGAGTCGGGGGTTCGCGCGGTCGGCATCGCCATGCCGGCGGTAGCGTCAAGCGTGCTGGTCATCTCACCTCGAGAAACCAAACGCCCGACGGAGAGGAACTCCTCGACGCCGGGCGTGTTGGGTTGAAGGAGCCGGGCAGCTCAGCTGATGCGGAGCGCCTCAGGGGCAGGCGCCGTACTGGTCTGGCAGCACGTCTCCGTGGGCCAGGTGTGCGGGCAGCGCGTGGGTTGAGATGTTAATTTCCACGTATTTGTGGCTTGCGAAATGACAGACATCAACCTTGCCGGCTGGCCCTCCGCTCCCGTTAGCGGCGGCTGTCGCTGCAAAGCCGATCAGGATGATGACCGGCAGCAGGACCGAGATCAGGAGCCGTCGTGCCCTCATGGCGTCCTCCTCAAATGAGGATTCGACCCTATCAGCCGCCTCTTTCAGCGGACAACCCTGACCGGGCAGGTACC
>VBJP01000189.1 GCA_005880165.1 Chloroflexota bacterium
GTCGTGCGGGAGCTGTCCGTGGGCGGCCGCCAAGCCGGAGCCGCCACGGGCGCGGCCGGCGGGTCGGGTGGCGGCGCCGGTGCCCTGGCGATGCTCAGCGGCCGCGAGCTCGAGGTGCTGCGCTATCTCGCCACGGGTCTCACGGACCGCGAGATCGCGGAGCGTCTGGGCATCTCACCGCGAACGGTGGAGACGCACGTGGGATCGGTGCTCCACAAGCTCTCGGTGAAGAACCGCGCCGAGGCCGCCTCCCGCTTCCGCGAGGCCACGCCCGGAGATTAAGATGGGTGATCGGATCGGCCTGGTGGTCCGCGGCGCGCCTGGAGGGTGGCACGCGACGGGCCGACATCACATCTGACTCGCGCAGTCAGGGAACCCCTGCCTACCCGGTCGTCCCGGCTTCCTGCCCGCGCTGGAGGAGATCTGCATGGGCAAGCTTCATTTGGATGAGCACATCAACGGCCCGATCGACCACGTCTGGGACGTCAACGTCTCGTGCGAGCGCCTTCCAGAGTGGAATGTCAACATCATCGAGGTCAAGGATTGCCCCGGCCGGCTTGATCAGGTAGGGGCCACGGCCACGACGGTCGCACGGGTCATGGGTCGGAAGCTCGAGGGCTACGCGGAGACCACAAGGGCTGAGAAGCCGCACCGGTTCGAGCAGAGATTCGCCGGCGCCGGCGGCATCAAGGGCGCGATCGTCACCACGTACGCAGAGGCTGGCGGCGGCACCGACGTCGCCGTCGACTTCGAGTACGACTTTCCGATGGGCTTCTTTGGCGGTATCGCCGAGAAGCTTCTGGGAGGATCGATCGAGCGAGATATTCGCCACTCGATGGAGAACTTCAAGGAGCTCTGCGAGGCGAGCGTTCCGGCTCACGCCTGACCAGTCGTAAGCACCCGGCCGGCGGCCGCCATCGTGGACCGCCGGCCTTCAGTTTGAGCCGATAACGGCGAACAGCAGGGTGAAGCCGGCTTCAGTGCCGGGCCACCTGGTGCGCAACTCCGAGAGTCCGATGCGGCGCCGCACGTAGCGAAGGACGAGCACCGCCACCACCACGTCGTCGAGCGGCCCGATGACCGGGATGAACTCGGGGATCAGGTCGATGGGGTTGACGATCCAGGCCAGCAATACCGTGAGCGCCAGCCTCACCCCGAATGGCGTCTGGCGATCCGCCAACAGGTCACGGATCAGACGCACCAGATCCGGAACGACGCCCAGGAGTTCGCGAAGGGCCACGTCTTTGGGTCGGAGCAGCCAGAGGATGGTGACCAGGGCGACCCAGGTGCCCAGCACGCCAAGCGCTATTCCGATGAGCAGCCGGCCATCCACTCGCCGAGTATGGGATGCAAGCCAGTCGAGCAGCGCCGGGTCGAAACGCGCAGCTGCGATTAATCTGCCATACCTGTGATATATTCCAGGCATGCCGCCGGAACAGTTTGACGCCGATTCTGACGAACTCCCGCGCATCGGTCCAGCCGGTGAGGCTATGGGCCTCACGCCTCGGATGGTTCGATACCTTGAGTCCCAAGGAGTCATTGGCGCGGAGCGAGGTCCAGGTCCTCGAGGCCACCGACACTACCCGCCACCGGAGCTCTACCTCGGTCGCGCCGCCGCACAAGCTATGGATGCTGGCCATCCCACGGCCACTCTTCGTGCACTCCGCGAGCTCGCCGAGCGCCGCGTCGCAAGCGCGAGGGAGGCTGGCGACGCGCTCGCTTGGTTCGAGCTGCTCGCACTCTCTCGAGCCGTGGAGCTGGCGCGGCGCGCAGATGAGCCGCACCCGGGTCCGCCGCCACATCAGTGCCCCGGGCATTCCGGCCGGCAGCCAAGAGCTCAACCAGGACGCCCACGAAGTCCCGGCTGACCTGACCGATGCTTCTCGCATCGCCGGCGACCATGGCCGCTCGGAGTGTTGCTCGCTTCGCCGGTCGTCCTGCCATCGCCGGGCTTCTTGTGGCGATAGCGATGCTCGCGGCCCCGATTGTCTCCGCGCCCCTCAATCGGCTCAGCTCACCCTTCGCCCTGCTGATCGTCCTGCCGCCGCTTGCCCTCGCGCTCGACGCGTACGGTTGGAGCGCCCAGCTCGCCGCGCCGCTGCGACGCCTGGACCCTGCGAGGGTGCGCCTGCTGGGAACCTACGCGGTCTGGCTGGCGACGAGCGCGCTGCTCACGCTTGACGTGGCCGCCGTTGCGGCTGCGTCGGTCGGAATAGGGGTGGCCGGGCGTCGCGCCGATGAACGCCGTTGGCAGCTGGGCAGCGCAATCCTGGGTGCAAACGTCGGATCGCTGTTGCTCCCCTTCAGCAACCTGACCAACTTGGTCCTGGTTGCGGCCTCGGGCGTTGGTCTGGCCACCTACGTTCGTCTTGCCATTGGGCCACAGCTCGCGGCCGCGGTGGCGGTCGGCATGCTCTTGACGAGCCGAGGCAGCGCGTCGCTCGAACTCGGCGACGCGAGCGCAGGGCCCGGCGCCAAAGGGCTGACGCCTACCGCTGCGGTGTCGACCGTCGGTCAAATCAGCCATGCGACGAAGCTCGCCGCGGTCGTAGCCCTCGGGGGTGCCGCGGTAGCGGTCGCCTTTGGGCTCATGGGTCTGAACATGGCGATCCCGTTCGCCGCGAGCGCCGCCGTGCTCACCGGCTCAGCCGTCGCCAGTAGCCGGCTGAGGCTCGGGTCGCTCCTGGCGGCGATCCCCTGGGCAGGCCTGGGCATCGTTGCCATCGCAGCCCTCAGCGCTGGGCTGCTGGGAGCGGCGGCCGGCGCGGTGCCCATGCCGGACGGCGGCCTGGGTGGCCTGCTGCTCGCCCTCGCGATGGGCGGCCTACTTGCCGCGGTCATCAACAATCTGCCCGCGGCAGCCTTTGGTGCGGCCTGGCTTGCCCGGGCTCACCCGGCAGCGATCGTCGCGTATCTGATCGGCACCAACCTCATCGCTATTGCGACTCCACACGGGTCAGTGGCCACCCTCCTGGTGCGGGCGAAGGGTGCTCGCCACGGCGTCATGACCCCGGCCGCCGTCCACCTCGCGACGGCGTGGCGATACGCGGCGGTGGGCGCAATCGCCGGGTTCGCCGCTCTTCTCGTCGTCGCCCATTGACGGGTCCCGTTCGGCGGGACCTGTAAGCCCTTAGGCTCCCGTCACCTCTGCGGTGCGAGAGGCGGCGAGGGCAGCAGCCATCTGGACGCGCAGGAGCCGCGGCTTGTCGACCTCTATGGCCAGGTCGGAGCCGTCTCGCATCCGGACCAGGAGCAGCCGTTCCAGCGCGACCGCCATCTCATCAATCTCGCCGAAGTCCCAGATGCCATCGTCCGTCCCACGATGCACGAGCCGCTGTGACGTAACGTAGAGCGTCCCGCCGTGGGGCAGGTCCGAATCCGCCCCGGTCGCCCCGCGCCAGCCGGCCTCCAGCATGGCCATGCGGTGGACGGCGTGGAGCCGCTCGCCCGGATTGAGCAACCCGAGCAGTGCGGACGGCTCCAGCTCAGGCAGCCCGACGGTCCGATAGCGCTCCCGAGCCTCATCGGCGAGGGTCTCGTCCCGGGCGATCCGTTCGGCGATGCGTTGCGCGTCGCGGAC
>VBJP01000190.1 GCA_005880165.1 Chloroflexota bacterium
CAGGGGGACTTGGCGAATGGCAGCGGTGGAGTCAGCGCCGGCTCGAGCGACACGTTCCAAGATCTACCGATCAGCTGGGCATCGCGCACGGAGGCGCCAGCCGGCAGGACCTCGCCCGAGGAGCTCCTCGCGGCGGCCCATGCCAGCTGCTTCGCGATGGCCCTCTCGGCGGACCTGGGCAAGGCGGGTACCCCGCCGGATCACCTCCACGTCGAGGCGGAGGTCACCTTCGACAAGGTCGGCGAACAGTGGACCGTGGTGTCGTCCGCGCTCACGGTCCTGGGCCATGTGCCCGGTGCGACGCACGACTCCTTCGAAGCCGCCGCGGTGGGCGCGAAGGATGGCTGTCCCATCTCGCGCGCTCTGGTGGGCAACGTCCGACTATCGGTGGATGCCACCCTCGAGCAAGAGGGCCACGAGCACTAGCTGACGGCTGCGACGATCTCCCGCAGCAGTCCGGGGTAGCGCTCCAGGAACTCGACGCGCTCGCGCTTCAGACGGCCGACGATTGCCGCGTACTCGTCGGATCGGCCCGTCCGCTCGAAGAGGCGTCGCGGCTGGAGGATCTCTGGGTCATCGATGCCCGGGACCGACACGGCCACCTCGTAGCCGAAGTCCGGATCGGTCTCCCAGCGGATGGTCCCTTCCGCCAGCGCCTTGACCGCCGCGCCTGAGTGCTCGATCTCGATCTTCTTGGAGCCGTCGTCATCGGTCCCGCCGACGCGCCCGGTGTTCAGCAGGAAGACCTCGAACTGGCACGTCTCCATGAGCTGGTGCAGGCGGTTGGCCTGCTGCTCGTCGCGGTACGGATAGAAGGGGTTCGTGCCGGGGACTCGCAGGGCCTTGCCCTCCTCCGCCTTGCCTCCAGCCGAGGTCCCCTGCGTCTCTCCGAGCATGAAAAAGGCCGCCGCCTGTTCCCTGCTGAGCCGGGCGACGGCCGGGATGATGTTGTCGTTGCGATTGAGGATCAGGAGCTGCGTGACGGTTCCGATCTCCCGGGGATCACGCCAGATGCCGAGCGAGGCCATGGGGAAGGTGGCGCGCCCGTTCTTGGTGTAGGTGGTGTCGAAGAAGTCGACCGGCCCGCCCTCTTCCTTCTGCGAGACGTTCTCGAGATAGGCGTCCGGCTTGGTGACCGCGCCATGGATGGCTGGCTCGTGGCGCGGATCGAGGCCAAAGGTCTTGGCGAAACACCCGTTCTCGGTGCCAACCACCTTTCCGCCTTCGAAGAGACCGATGAAATCATCCTGCACCGGCTGGCTGTTGTTCTGCCTGGTGAAAGTGGTCGTCGTTTTTCCAGTGCCCGACAGACCGATGATCAGCAAGACCTGCTCGCCGCGATCGGTGGGGATCACCTTGCAGCCGGCATGCATGGCGAGCCCGCCGCGGGCGTAGACCATGGCGTTCCACATGCGCAGCCCACCCTTCTTTGACTCGCCGAAGTAATCGGAGTTCATGACGCGGGTGATGCCCGCGTCGAGGTCGACGGCGATCAGGCGCTCCTGCGGGTAGTCGGGCATGGGCAGGTTGGGGGTGTAGATCATCACCAGCTCGGGGTCCCAGTCGTGGGCGGGGGCATCCGGTGGGAAATACAGCTGCCGCTGCATGCCGGCGATGTTCGCGTTTGACGCCTCGATGTAGAGACGGACGCGTGCCCGCTGATGTGGCTCGTTGCCGATGTACCCGTCGATGACCAGCATGTCGCGACCGGCGATGTACTCCGCCTGCAGCTGGGCAACTCGTTGCCCCTCCTCGGTGGAAATCGCCTGCCCGGTGGTGATGCTCGGGTCGTCGGTGACGAGGTATGTGGAGGCCGTCGAACGGCTCGTCACGCGGGTCTGGACGTTGTAGTTCCCGAAGCTCGTACGCCTGGCCTCCGGCATGCGCCTGGTGAGCTCCTGTAGCTCCGCCGCGCTCGGGTTGAATCGGACCGATCGAGCCTGCGGGAGGCGGACTCCCCTCGGTCCCATCGGCGTCTTCGATGCGGCCGAGTCGGCGAGCACACTCATGTGGTGGTGGTCTTCCTCCAGTTCGGATTTCTCCGCCGGGGCGAGGCCCTGGGGCGAGTCATGGGCTGCCGAACATCGTAGCAATTCGGGCGCCTCCGGGGCCTTCCGCGGGTCGCGGCGCGCTTCACGGAGATCTCCCCGCCAGGATCGTGCCGAGTACGTGCGCGTCGATATTGCCGCCCGACACGACCGCCACGACGCCAGCTGGGCCCGCTCGTCCCGTGAGCGCGGCGGCAACCGATGCCGCGCCTGCTCCCTCCGCGACGACGCCACGCGACGCCAGCAGCCGAATGGCATCTGCCACCTCCTGAAGCGAGATGGTGATCGAGCCGTCGAGCAGCGATGAGGCCAGCGGCCAGATCTCCTCCAGCACCGAGCCACCGCCGATGCCATCGACCCAGCTGGGGGTGTAGTCGATGGTGACCGGGTGGCCGGCCGCCAGGGACGCCGCGAACGGCGCCGCCGTCTCGGCTTCGGCGGCGAACACGCGGACGCTCGGGTTCAGCGCCTTGACGGCCGAAGCGATGCCGGTCGAAAGCCCGCCCCCTCCCCAGGGAACGATCACCGCCTCGAGCTGCGTCGCTTCCTCCACGATCTCAAGGCCGATGGTGCCGTTGCCGGCCATCACCGCGGCATCTGCAAAGGGGTGGATGAAGAGGCCGTCGAAATCAGGATGCCCGTGGTCGACGATCACCTGCCACCAGCGGTCGAACGGCATCTTCACGATCCTGGCGCCAAATCGTTCGACGGCCTGGAGCTTCGCGGCGGGGGCGTGGTCGGGGACGATGACGGTGCACGGTATGCCGCGCCGTTGTGCGTTCCAGGCGACGCCCTGCGCCATGTTGCCCGCCGAAGCGGTGTAGACGCCGCGCGCCAGGGCGGAGGGGTCGGCGAGCGCCATGGCATTCCCGGCGCCTCGCAGCTTGAACGAGCCGATGGCCTGCAGGTTCTCGAGCTTGGCGAAGACCTGGACCCTGCGCTCCGCCTCCAGATCCAGGAGCGGAGTTCGTCGGGCGGTGCCCGCGACGCGCTCCCGAGCCGCCCGGATCGCATCGAGCGATATGGGACTGACTGCTGCTCGCTGCACCTCTGGCGGCTCGGCCATGGCCTCGCGGGCTAGAACGTCACGGCGGTGCCGACGCCCTGCTCGCGAGCCGCCGCGGCCACGAATGCTGCGGCCGCCAGGTCCTCCACCGCCAGGCCCAGCGACTCGAAGAGGGTGATCTCATTCGGTGTGCGGCGACCATCGGCGGCGCCGATGAGCACTTCGCCCAGCTCCGCGCTGATGTGCGACTCGTCGATCAGGTCGTCGTGGATCGCCGCGAGCAGGTCTCCAGACTCGTGAATCGCAGACTCGCGGCGGTCGACGAAGACCCGGGCACGCCGCACTGCCTCACCGTCAAGCTCGCGCGCGGTCGGGACGCTGGATCCCACCGCGTTGACATGGGTGCCGGGAGCGAGCCACGCACCTTCGAGGACCGGTTCGGTGGCCGCCGAGACGGTGCAGACGATCTGCGCACCATCCACCGCCTCCCTCGCGGAGGCGGCCGCGTCGACCTGGAGGCCGGTCTGGGTCCGCGCCTCCTCCGCGAATGCATCGAGCCGGTCGCGGGTGGGGCTCCAGGCCCGCACCCGAGTGATGCCGCGCACCGCCCGCATCGCGTCGAGGTGCGTCCGGGCCTGGGTTCCGCTGCCGATGATCGCCAGCTCCGTGGCCCCTGCAACGGCCAGCGCTCGCGTGGCCACGCCGCTCGCGGCCGCCGTGCGGATGGCCGTGATCTCTGACGCGTCCAGGATCGCCGTCGGGCGCCCATGCTCGGACTCGAAGAGCACCACCAGGCCCTGATGCGACTCGAGCCCCGCCGCTCGGTTGCCGGGAAAGACGGAGAGCACCTTGGCGCCGAATGCGCCCGACGCCCGGCTCCGGCTTGATCCGCCGAGACCGCCGGGCATCATGACCAGGAAGCCCTGATCGTCCGAGACGC
>VBJP01000023.1 GCA_005880165.1 Chloroflexota bacterium
TTGGCCTTGGCTGTCTCGCGAGCAGCTGCAGCGCGGCGCCGTTGACGGAGTTCCTGCCGTAGTGGGTGCGTCATCTACGCCACGGCCTGGCCGTTACCCGGACGGTGGCCGTCAGTCGAAGGCGACCTCCGCCGCGGAAGACGGCCCGACGACCCACAACGATCCCGCCGCGGCGAGCATGGTCCAGCCGCCCCGTGCCGTCTCCGGCTCAGGCAAGGCGATGGAGTTGTCCGCCGGCACGCCACGCTGATCGATCTGCCTGATAACCCCCCCGGCGTCCGGTTGAATCCATAGTCGCTCGGCAAGCACCATCGTCCGATAGTCGATTCGGGGGGAGCGGGTGATGATCCTGCCGTCCGCCCCCAGGATCGCGATCCAGCTCTCTGTGGGAGTCTCGTCGGCACTGTTCTCCCCAGTGAGCATCAGGCAACGGCCATCCACGTCGTACGGTCTGCCACCCCCCTCCGGAATCGCCACGGAGACCGTCCGAGCTCCAGAGTTCGGGTCGAGGCGGGCGATGGTGACCGGGTGAGGAAACGTCTCAGTCGGGAGCGTTCGAAGGAGCCACAGCGCATTGCATGCGACGATCGGGATCCCTGTCACGCGGTACGAAGCGGCAACCCGGTCGTTTGCGACATCCACCTTCGTGAGCGGCGAACCGCCCTCATCTGGTCCTGGTACGAAGACGGACCCGAAGCCAGCGGCGATCGGTCCACCGATCTTGACCGCCACCGTAGCAATTACATGATTGGTCCGCGGGTCGATGCGAGACAGCGTGTTTGCACCCCGCGCCGCTCCTGACGAGCCGGAGGTGTTCGCCACCCATATCGATTCCCCGGCGACCGCCAGGGAGCCGGGGGCCGCGCCCACCGCGATGCGCGCCACGACGGTTCCGGTAGCCCCGTCGATGCGCACCACCCAGCCATGCGCGTTCCCAATTTGCGGCACCCATACAGAGCCGAACGCGCTGAGCGCGAGCGATGCCTCGGTGGCGATCACGCCATCACTGGGAAGGCTGACCCGAGCCCGGACCGACGCCTCGGTTGGCGTCGAGGTCGGCGCCACCGCGGCGCTCCCGCTTGAGACCGGGGACGTCGGGAGAGGCGGGGTGCCGCAACCGACAAGCACGAGAGCGCCACACAGAAGGGCGAGCGCTTGCTGAGTAGGTACGGACTGCGGCGGTCTCGCTGGCATCAGTCGATCAATTGCCCTCGGCTGGCGGTATGCGAGTTACCAGCACGCTAGCGCTCGCTTTCCCGGGCGTGTTGACAGGTGGCACCGGACGCTGGAGCGTTCGATTGACCCTAGCAGTACCCGGTACTAAAGTCAGCGCGCGCGGGGCTCGTCCTCCCTTGATCCATGGCGTCGCGCAAGGGATTCATCCGCTCATCGACCACGGGCCCCTCGGGAGGGTACGGCGGCCCTTGTCCATATATGCGTCGTCCCTGCTCGGCCCGGGCGGGGCCGGGCTTGGGTACACATCGCCGCCAATGCTGCCATCCAGATCATCGCAGGACACCCGCCCATCCGCCGGAGTGGATGCTGGTGTCGAACGACGCCGAGCGCTGTGAAGGATTGGCTGGTGCTCGGGCAGCTGGCGAGCCGCCGTGGGCGACGGCGATTCGCCTATGACGTGGGCGGGCTCGTCAGGATCGAGTCTGACATCGAGGTCCCGGCGCTCCACAACTTCGTTTCGCAATCGCTATGGCACCCGCATGTCATCGTCCGGAGCGCTGACCCCAGGCAAGCGTGGCCGCTCACCAGGAGCAGCTCGCAGGATCTAATCGCGCCAGAAGCCGCCTCGGTGTCGGGCGTCCACATCGACATGGGAGACCCCATCGAGGTCCAGCTGCGACCAGCTCGCAATCGGCTCGAGCGCAACCTCCACGGCAAGGTCGTCGTAGCCCTCCTTCGATCCCTCCTCGTATCACGGCGCTACGCGTTTGTACATGCCGCGGCGCTGACCAGGAACGGACGGGTTGTGCTGATATCCACGCGGCCCGGTGATGGGAACGCCGGTTTCCGGCTCAGGGGAACGTCGGGCTACCGTAGCCTGAATCGCGACGTCGCGATCCTCTCGCCGGGTGGCCCGATGCTCTGCTACCCGAATCCTGTCGCGATTCTCGGCCAGGACGCGACCCTCGAGACGCAGGACGCTCCGTCACGAGAACGGATCTCGCTGGACATCCGGACCGGAACGGATCGATCGCTGGCGGTGTCTCGGGTCGGTCGCCTGCTCGCAGGCGTTCGTCCTCCCGCCAACCGCCCCCTCTCCACAGTCCTGGTGATGGTCCCTCCGCTCAGCACGGAAGACGATGTCATCCCGAACGCGGGCGCTGGCAGCACGTCGCGGATTGACCATGTCTTCCTGTTCGAGCGCGGCGAGTCCGCCAACCGTGAGCTCACATTCGACGAAGGCGTCGCCCAGCTCATCGATCACACTGACTTGGCGTATGGCTTTCCGCCGAGCTTGCCCCTTGCGGCCGACGGCTACGCCGAGCTCCTGCAACGGGAGGGCGTGCTCCTTTGGGAGGCGTTGCAGGGTTCCAGCATGCGTCAGGTCCTCATCCCCGGACGCGGCGAGGCGGATATTCTCCCTCGCCTGGTGCAGGCCCCGCTTCCCGCGCCGAGCGACGCGGCGGCTCACACGGCCGCGGTGACGCCGCTCGCGCACGCCTGGGGCCCCCTGGTCCCGCTCCCCTCGACCGATGCGCCGCCACCCGCCGAGCCCGCCAATGGCGATGCACCAACTGCGCAGGGAGAGCCGGCGGGATCCGGACGATCCAGGCCTCCTAGGCCTGCCTTGCGCTCCCGCGAGCGGAAGGCAACGAAGCCGTCCACGGGCGACAGGAAGGCGCCACGCGCATCGAGCTCCCGCACCGCTGCCTCATCGTCCCGGAAGAAGACGTCCAAGGCCGCGGCCGTCATCGGCTCCAAGGCGCCGCGATCCTCACGCTCCCGCTCGACAGAAGCCTCTGCGCCGAAGCGGAAGGCAACGAAGCCGTCCACGGGCGACAAGAAGGCGCCACGCGCATCGAGCTCCCGCACCGCTGCCTCATCGTCCCGGAAGAAGACGTCCAAGGCCGCGGCCGTCATCGGCTCCAAGGCGCCGCGATCCTCGCCTTCCCGGCAAGCACCTGAGGCCGCAGCGGCGGCGGCCGGGGCCATTCAAGGGCGCCCTTCGGATGGCCGCAGGGACGCACCGCCCCGGCGGCCGGGTCTTGCTCTCGCCACGGCGCCCACAGGTCTCATGGCGACCGCGCCGCTCACGACCGTGCCTCACCCCGCCACGAGCGTCGCCGCGCGCCGAACACGCGTCCGCGTCCATCTCCCGGCGCCACGTTGGGCCGTCGCGCCGTTCAGCCGATGGCAGGCGTGGCGGGCGGCGAATGTGCGAACCGTGCCGGCGGTCGCGGTCGCTACGATGCTCCTGCTGATGCCGACGCTCGCCTCGGATGCCCCTGGCGCGGGCCGTGTCGAGTTCGGCGTGGAAGCCGCGAGCGGTGGATCCCGCGCGGAACCGCTGCACGTCCAAGACGCGTTCGACGGGCTTCGCGAAGGGTCGCCTGTGGTGGGCTGGGCCGTCACGGGCGGAACGTCGGCGGAGACGGCGGTGACCGCGTTCCCAAACGCTGGCGATCGGAGCCTTCGCATTCAGGTGGCGCAAGGCGGTCGGGCCGTCACGCTCTGCAAGATGGGAAGATTTGTCGAACCAGTGGCAGTCTCGCTGGATTTCCTGATCCAAGGGCGCGGTGCCTCGGACCGCGTCGCGATCGAGCTGCCGTCAGGCTCACGAACCCTCGTCGAAGCGAGCGCGACGCTGGGTCGGGGCATGGCGCTTCGTGCAGGGTCGGCTACGTACAGTGTCGATCGCGGGATCGAACCGGAGGTCTGGTATCGGTCAACGCTGACCTTCGACTCGTCGACGTGGGCTGTCAGCTGGATGATCGATGACCGCGCGTCCCGCACTCCCATCCTGCGCACCCCTCCGATCCCGCTCGGTACCGATCTCGGCGTCGCAGACGGGATCTGTCTCTCCGTTCGGGCGGCGCGCGTCACCGACCTCTTCTTCCTTGATAACGTCCGCGTCTGATGAACGTAACGACATGAAGGCCTCCGCGACGCCGTCTGCCGCGCGCGCCCTTCAGCGCATCCTGGGATTGGCCCCGCCTCTCGAGCACGAGCGCGCCATGGTCATCATCCGCGACGCGATCCTGGCGATCGGGGTGCTCGGGATCGCAATCTTCACGCGGTTCTGGATGCTTGGCGGGACAGGTTTCAGCGGCGACGAGGCCGTCTATTCCGGCCAGGCCGCCGTCATTGCCGGCAAATCCGAGATGGCCCGCTATTTCGTCCTGATCTCACGCGGCAACTCGAACTTCCTGATGTTCCAGTACCTCGTCGCCGGGGCGTATCACCTCTTCGGGATCAGCGATGCGGTGCCGCGGATAGTGTCCGCGGTTTTCAGCACCTTGACGGTGCCCATCGCCTACGAGCTCGGCCGGACGCTGTTCAACCGCCGAGTCGCCATCGGCAGCGCAATTCTGCTTGCCGTCAGCAGCTATACCATCGCTCTCGGTCGCCTGGCCCTTCTCGACGCTGCGCTCGGATTTTGGTCGCACCAAAAGCTGTGGCTGTACGCGTTCGCGGGGGCGGCGGCGCTGACAATCCAGGTCAAGGTCACTGGCGTGCTGGTCTTGGGCATCGCTGCCCTGTACCTGCTGGCGTCGGGCGAGATCCGCGAGATCCGGTTGCGCCAGTGGGTCCGCGGTGGGGCCGTCTTCATCCTGTTCATGGCGCCGGCACTTATCCAGCTCGCCGCTGACCCCCAGCAGTTCCTGGCGCTCCTTGGCGACAGTACGCGGCGGCTGAGCAACGTCCCGAGCAGCTACTACTTCCTGAAGCTGTCCAGCTATGAAGGCTTCATCTTCCCTACGCTCTGGGTGCTCGCCGTGGTCATCGCCGTGCGCTGGCGGGCACAGGGCGACAAGCTGCTGATGGCCTGGATTCTGGTGGGCACCCTGTTCTTCCAGCTATACCCGCTGAAGGCATACAACTATCTGCTGCCGTTGATCCCTGCCTACGCGGTGATTACCGCGCGCGTGATCATCTCCGCGACGGACCGCCTCGTTGGGGCAGCTCGCTACCCGCGGCTGGCGCGCATTATGGCCCCTGTCGCCTTTGGCGCACTGCTGCTATCAGCCGTCGCGCCGATCTCGAACACGCTCGCCGCACCTCAGGGTCCAGGTCTTCGAGAGGCTGCGATGTGGCTTGCCGAGCACACGCCAAAGGACGCGGGCGTGATGACAATCTCGCAAGGATCGGCGCAGTACGCCATCTCGTTCTATTCGCAGCGCGACGCCTACCCGTTCGGACGGTTTCGACTCGCGACGGTCATGCCCGGCGGCGAGATCCTTCCCCCCCAGCTGTCTTCGAACGGCACGCCACGCGACTGGGTGGTGTACTGGCCGCCCCGCCTTATCGAGGGCGGGGTCGTCTCCTACCTGGTGTATTGGATCGACCAGCCTGACGATCCCCCGGACGATCCCTTGGTAGTCACTGAGACACAGCGACAGTTCCGTACGCTGATCGAGGCATACGGCGGACAGCTGACGTACACGGTGTATTCGCACCACGAACCGACGGTCTGGATCTACCAGGTCGGCAAGCTGCTGCCGCACCCAACCCTGAACGTAGCCGACCGCGTCCCATCCAAAACTGGCGTGGACGTCCGAGTCCAGGGGGCGGGGTACTCGCTGGGGTCAGCCGTCACCCTCTACTACCACCGCAGCCGGCTGGGTGTCTTCCAGGCTGACGCCCAGGGTCGCTTCACCGCTCAGGTCCGTCTCCCAACGCCTGTGCGCACGTCGTATCAGCTCCTCGCGATCGATTCAGCGGGCAACCGCGCCATCGTGACCGGCCTGAAGGCGACATGAGGCTTCGCCTCCAGTCACTGGGTCGCCGGCAGGTAATCGCCCTGCTGGCGGCTGTGGTGCTCCCGATACTTGGCGCGGGGCTTCTCCTGCAGGCAACCCAGAGCCACATCTTGATCCCGCTGCCGACGCCTGGCTGGCAGGCAGGTGCCACAGAATGCAGGCGAGACGCGTTCGCGCACGTGCCCAGGCCCGACAGCCTTGACGTCGTTTCTGCATGCGCGACGGTGACCGGCACCGTACGGCGCGTCAACGTCGACCCCGTCAAGCTCGAGGTCGACATCCTGGTCGAGCCCGATCGCGACAATGCGAACTACATCGACCCGGGCATCCAGCGCTTCATGATTGTCAAGGTCCTGCCCACCGATCAGCCGTCGGTGACGATTCCCCAGGTCGACGAACATGCTTCGTTCTTCGGCGCCTGGGTGATCGACCGTCGAGCATCGGCTAAGGGCACGCGTGAGCTCTATCCTGCATGGCTGATCCGGACTTCAGCCCAGGCGCCTGCGGCCCCGGCGCGCAACATCCTCGGGCTGAAGCTGAGCGCACCAGCCTCGGTCGAGGTCGGCTCTCCGCTTCGGCTGTCGGCCAGCGTCAGGTCCTCGACGGCGCCCGATGCCCGCCCCCTGTCGGAGAGCCGCGTCTACTTGGAGCTGCAGCCCTCGAGCGGGCCCGTGACTAGGTGGGTGGCGAGAATCACCGACACGTTTGGGATCGCCACGTTCAACCTCGCCTCGCTTGAAGTCCCGGGCACGTACACCGTCTGGATCCACGCGTCCAAGGGGCGTGACTACGGGACGGTGCAAACGGAGGTGCAGATCAAGCGCCGCTAGGTGAATTCGACGATCCTTGCGAGAGCCTGTGCCTCCGGTCAGTGGCAAACCCCCTCACCGCCGTCCGTGAAGGTCTTTCCCTGCTCAGGCACGAAGTCCCATCGGAAACCGTCCAGCTGGAGAGTCAGCTTGAGGACCCCATACGTGTTGTTGTTGCGGACCTCGCTGCCGGGGACGGGTGTCTCGATCGCCTCGTGCGATCCTCCGCCGGTCCCGACGACGAATTCGCGGACGCCGCGTTTGCGATCGACGCGGCCGGCAGCGTCGAGCGGCGCGAAGCGCTCGTAGATGTGGTCGTGTCCGACAACCAACATCTCCGCGCCGGCAGCGTACAGATCAGCCCACATGTCCTGCATCTCCGCGTCGCTGCCCGTCAAGCCGGAGCTGAATCGCGGATGGTGCCAAATCGCCATGCTGCAGAAAGCTGGATGGGCATTGATGTCACGTCGCAGCCAGACCTCTTGTCGCGAGCCCTGCTGGCACCCGCCCACCTCCGAGCAGCTGCTGTTCATCACGTAAATCCGCCAACCGTTCAGGTCGAACGCGTAGTAGCCACGCGACGGATCCCCTGCTGCCGCGCCGAAGTAGTCGAAGTAGCCCGATGCATGCGGCGTGAGGTACTCGTGGTTGCCGACGGCGGGCTTCGTGCGCGCCTTGAAGCGACCCCAGGTTGGGTCGTAGCACGCCTGGTATTGCTCCACGCTGCCGGAAGGATAGGCATTATCGCCGGCGGCGAAGATGGTGCCTGCCGTGTGATCGAGGATCGCTGCCGTGGCGGCGCTCCCCTTCAGGTTGCTGCAGGATGCGATGTCTCCGGCTCCAACCAGGACAGCTTCGGTTGGACCTTCGGTTGGCGTGGGGCTAGCCCGATGGTCTGTGCTGGCAGACGGCCCGCTCGATCTGGGGCTCGCGGGTACCGTCAGGCTGAAGCGCACCTCGTCACCGCACACTTCCCCGAGGTTGCCAAAACTCTCCCAGCTGACGCAGACCCCAAACTGAAGTGTCTGGTCTCGTGCCAGGAGGACACCGCGGTCGTAACCCACCCCGCCTCCCTCCGGTCCACGGGCGAAGATCGTGACCTGGTGGCTGACCCGCATCCGGAGGCGCCAGAGCGCGACCAGCGACCCCGCGATGGCGTCTGTATCCTTGCTCACCACCTCGATCGCCCACGTCTCCTTGCTGCTTGCAACCGGCCCGATCCGCGTGGCCTTGGTGTACTTGCCTACGCAGGTCAGCGCGCTCTCGGCCGCGGTGTATGGGACATGGCAGGCAGGACGATTCTCCGGGGAGTATCGGGCCAGGAGCGAGGTCAGCCCCAGCAGAATGGCCACCAAGGCCGTCGCGACGCGTCTGGGTACATGCGAGGCTGCCGGCATCCGCTAAACGTCCCTCGCGCCGGAAATCAGGCGTGTCAACGGACGGGAAGTCTGTGGAGCACCGGGGACCAAACGCCACTGACCGGAGTCTCCCGGGTCCCGACCCGGCTGGACTGGCCGGGTCGACCGGCCAGCGGGCAATCCAGCTGATGCACACGTGGGCGGGCAAATGCGGAGACTAATGTCGCCCTTTGGCCGTCGGACGGCGGTCGGAGTCGTCACCGGCACGGCAGTCATCGCCACAGCGCTCCTCACGATGATGGGCGGTCAACCGAAGCGCGCGCCGGACAGCACTCCCCCGCCGATCACCGGGACAGTCTCCGTGAGCGCGGAATCCAGTGCAAGCGTCGCCCCCTCCGCCCCGCGCGTGTCCCCAACTCTGCAAGCAACCCGGCCGAGGTCGACGCATCCGTCAGCCGTGCCCGCGACCAGCGCGATCGACGACATGACTGCCTTGATCGGGGACGTCCGACAGGCCACCGCGTACCGATACGGGTTACGCGACAGCTCCGGTGGCTCGATGGAAACCCTCAAGGTGATCGCCAACCCGTCGGGCGGCTACCTGGGGGTCTACCACACCAATCTCGGGACCGCATACGCAGTCCGGGTGGCGACATCGAGCGACCTCGTCACGTGGACGTTGCGAGCTACCCTGGACTCGCACGCATCTCAGCCGACGATCGCGCCGACGTCTGACGGCGGATTCCTCGTGGTCGAGGAGGCCGACAACAATCGCCTCGCATCCCCCTCCGCAACCTGGCTGCGATTCCTCCACTATCCCGGCCTTGCCCGGCTCCTGAGCAGCGCTCCCGACGCCCGCTTTGATGCGCCGCATACCCTGGTCGCACCAATTCCCAAGGGCGGTGCCGAGGGGACGCCAAACGTCTACTCGGTGACTCTCTCGCCGGACCTGGGCCACTCGATCATCGACATCGGGTTCCACTATTTCAAGGATGCCGTCGTCGATCGTCAGGCGCGGGGGGCGCTGACCAACTTCCGCTCCTGGAGGGCTCGCGCCCAGCCTGCCATCGACGCCGCCCTCGAGGCCCTGGGCTGCAAGGGGAACATCGGCGACCGAGACTCGCTGGAGTATGAGGGAGTACGCCTGAACATCCACGAGGGCCAGCTTGTCCGCAACGACTGGTCCGCCTGGCGAGTATTCCTCTATCAGCCACACACCGGGGAGGCGAGGCGCCTGGCGGTGGCCACCCACCGCGGCAGCAGATCGTTCGCGAACCCCTCGTTCTCGTGGGTCACCCTGCCGTCGGGCAAGCGCGCCATCGCGGTCACCATGTTCATCCCTGTCGCAGGCTCCGCACCAGGTGAGGCCGGTGAGCTTCTCTATTATCGCGAGGTCCATTAGGCACGCCTGCCTGCCACCGGCCGTAGCGCGTCGGTCCAGGGTCCCGCACGGTCGCGCCTCACGACGCGTGCGGCTTGCGTTCAGCTGGCCTGGGTGCTCGGTGGGGCGGAGTGGCACGGAGTCGTCCCGCGATCGGTAAACGTCCCGCCGGCGACCGGCATGAACTGCCAGGTGTAGGCGTCCGTGTCGAGCTGCAGACGCAGGACGCCAAACGTGTCGTCATTGCGAGCCTGGCTGTTCGCAAGCGGGGGATCACGAAATCCATAGTGGCTCTTGCCGCCCGTTCCGACCACGAACTCGCGGACGCCGAAGGCGGAGTCCACCTGGCCGGAAGCGTCCTGTGGGGCAAACCGCTCGTAGTCGTGGTCATGCCCGCTCAGCACGATCTCGGCGCCAGCGCGGAAGAGCGCCTCCCAGATCGCCTGCATCCGCGACTGGTTCCCATGCATCCCAGAGCTCCAGCGGGGGTGGTGCCAGTAGGCGGCCACACACGATGCCGGGTGGGCAGCCAGGTCAGCCGTCAGCCAGGCGTATTGAGCGGAAGTCCGCCCGCATCCACCGATGTTGTCGCAGTTTGAGTTCAGCGCGTACATCCGCCACGAGCCGAGCTCGAAGGCGTAGTAGCCGCGGCCGGCATCTCCGGCGTCGGCACCGAAATACCTGAAGTACGGAAGGGCGCCGGGGCTTCCGTACTCATGATTCCCGGGAACGGGCCGGGTCCGGGACTTGAATGCGCCCCAGGTTGGGCCGTAGCACTGCGCGTAATCGGAGCTACTCCCCACCTCGTATGCGTTGTCTCCAAGCGCGATGACCGTGCCGGGCATGCCCTCGACCAAGGTGGCCGTCGCGCTGTCCCCATCCTCGTTGCAGTCGGCAATGTCGCCTGCGGCTATGAGTACTGCGGGGCCGTTCGCGACAGGTTGTCCGGCGTTCCCGGTCACCAGGCCGAGGAGGCCGGCACCTGCGACAAGCAGTGCGGCACAGGCCACGATCAGCACGCGCGGTCGGCCGTCGAGTCGGCCAAGTCGTATGAGACGAATTGGAACGCGGTGCCTCGGACGCGAATTCAGTGGACCCTCCTAGGGACCAACGAACGTCACTACCAGTTGCGGTCCCTGAGCCCCTTCCTTCGAGGAATACCAGACAGCGCCGCTGGGCTTCATCACCCGCAGGCTGAGGGCGCCATCGCCGCTTACCACTGAGGTGACGTCGACTTCGACCCACGTCCCGGAGGCGACCGGGCCAAGCGTCGCGATGCTGGTTGGGTCTGCGGCTGGCGCGTTGTTCCACGTGACGGTGTCCTGGCCCCAAGCCGAGTTTGTAGCCAGGTGGAAATCACCTCCGCTGGTCAGTGACGCGTTCACGCAGTACAGACGGAGCTTGGCGCTTGTCACGGTCTGGCCGCTGAGGCCGGTGATATTGAAGCGCAGCAGGAAGTTCTGCAACGGGTTGGCGTTCGCCCGAAGCGAAGTCGCCCGACCGTAGTTTGTGTCCGGGGTGTCCTGCTCGACGTAGGCATCATCGGTGGGCGTCAGCTGCACCACATTCATGGTCACTGGCGTCGTGACGGTGGCCTCGTTGCTCGGAGGTGAGACGTTGCCGGCTGCGTCGACCGCTGTGATCGTGTAGGTGTACTGGGTTCCGCTCGCGACCGTCGCGTCGCTGTATGCAGGCGTGTTGCCGTCGAGCGTGGCGATCTGGACGCCATCGCGCCACACCCAATAGCCGGTGACAGAGACGTTGTCGGTCGACGCCGACCAGGTCAGGTCGACGCGATGCGGATCCGGCGCGGTCGCCTTGAGGTTGGATGGAGCGGTTGGCGGGATAGTGTCCGGACCGATGTCGTTGAACGCGTAGGTCTGGACGTCGAACCTGCGCCCGAGCTCATCAGTCGGCGCGACCGTCACCGTCGTGCCGCTTACCGTCACGAGCAAGAAGTGATAGATCTGCGTCATCGACGTTGGGATCGGGGCCTTGCACGCCTTTCCCGCGTTGTTCGACTGGGACCAGCCAATGGCATAAGCATCGAACGCGCTGCAGTGATCTGGACCCGCAAGCTGCGCGCCGCCACCCCCGGTCACGTACGAGACCATTCCCCACGGGTTCGGGTTGTTGCGCTCATACATGTGGGTATGGCCGTTGAATGCCATCTGGACGCCGTACTGGCCCAGGAGGCCCTCAAGGCTCGCGCTGCCCTGCAGATAAACGTCCGACGTCTGCCCTGCGTTGTCGGAGTAGAGCGGGTAGTGGAACGCGGCGATCTTCAGCCGGTTCGGATGCGCAGCGAGGTCGTTGGCGAGCCACTGGTATTCCGCGCTGCTCGCGGTCCAGTGGTAGTCGGCATCGTTCTTGTACTGCGTCGCCGTCCCGACGTTCGACTCCGACCACGCCGCTTCGAGGATGTAGAACCGGACGGTGCCTGCATCAAAGGCATACCAGGCACTCGGGTAGCTGCCGGATGTCGTCCCGTTCAGACAGCAGTACGTCTCAGTCAGGTACCGCCCGTTCGAAGTGCTCACGGCGCGATCCTGCGGCCAGTTAACCAGCCCGTACGAGTTGAACCCGTGGTTCCCCGTGGGGTTGAAGAGCGGAATCGAACGGCCTGGGATCGTCCAGAAGCTCTGACCGAAGACGGCGCTGATCCCGGAGCCGGTCTGGGTGAGATCGCCGTAATTGGCTTGGCTTCCGGTTGGGTAGGCGGTATCGCCGGTGGTTATCGCGAACCGCGCCCCGCTGCGGGCGATCTGCTGAATGACGTTGGCCTGGTGGCTGTTGCCGGTGGCGTCCACCGAGCCCCAATCGCCGAATACGGCGAACGAGTAGCTCTCGGTCGAGCCCGCCGGGACCTGCGTCCAGAAGTGCGGCGACGCGTCCGTCCCGAGCAGGTCGGTCGCGTCGAGGTAGACGCGGTAGCAGTAGTCGGTATCGGGCGCCAACGACAGGTCGGCTTTCCACTGGTACTCGGCAACCGAGTTGACAGTGATGCTTGTCCGGGTGGCGCTCGCCGAGTTCGCCGTGCATCCCGAGGCCGCTGTCCCCCATTGGACCGTCGCCGCCGACCCGGACCGATCGGTCGCGAAGTTCACGGTCGCGTAGGCACCGACAACATCGGTGAGATAGGGGTACCGGCGCAGAGCCGGAGCCCAGGTCGTCGGTGATGGCGTGGGGGTGACGGCGGGCGTGGGTGTTGGTGTTGGTGTTGGTGTCGGCGTCGGCGTGGGTGTGGGGGTGGGAGTCGGCGTCGGCGTGGGTGTGGGGGTCACCACTGGCGTGGGCGTCGGGCTCGGCTTCGGCGTCCGGGTGGGCTTCGCGGCCGAGGTGGGCATCGCGATCGAGGCGATCAACAGGTTGGCGATGACCGCTGCTGCGAGGAGTCCTGGTTGTCTCCTACGCCTCATGACTCCCACTGCTGTCCGAGCTCCTGGCCGCGAGATGGAGCCACCTACAGTCCCCCATGGTCCGCACGCCGGCGGCCTGACCAGACGTCAATCGGGCTGCCACCGAAACGTATCAGACCGCACCAGTCCCCCCGGCACAGACTTCGTTCGGCTGGTGCGTGAACGCAACGCAATCGGTGGAGGATCCGAGCCCTTGATGTGCGGGCGACGGTTCAGCTACCGCTGCGAACCGGCCGTCCATCAACCTCCTCGGCAGCCTGAATCGGCAGTGGGATGAGCCGTGAGACATCCAACGACGCCGGTCCCTCGGTGCCCTCGTCCCCGTCCAGCATGGTTGGCAGGATCTGCGCCCACTCGTGTCCGACGACACGGATCCGGAACAGCGCGGCCTGCGCCAGAGCGCGCCGGATAAGGGCCTCCTCTTTGACCCTGAGCGCGGCGTAGTCATCCGTGCCGATGCGGATATGCGGCGCGAAGGTCGCGAACGGCGGGAACCCGTAGGCGTCGTCCGTGTTCGCGATCAACGCCTCCACGCCCTCCTCGAGGCTAACTCGCTCCCGTATCGGCTCGCCACGTTCCATGAGGACGGCGTGCGTAATCCTGGCTTCGCGGCCGATCGCGGCGGGCATTAGGGCGTCGATCCGGTACTTCGGTGGCGGCACCAGGATCTGGACCACCGAATTGATCGACATGATCGGAATGTTCAAGGACCCGAGAAACCGACCGACCGAGCGACCAGATTTCGAATGCAAGCGGCTCTGTACCGCGAGCGCCGCCCGTTCGCGCCGCCTCAGCTCGTCGCCGCGGATGGAACCCATGGTGTGAAAGCTGAGGGTCATCGGCTTTGGATAGCAGATGGCGCGGCCGTCGGGCGCGAGGATGGTCATGTCGTCGCTCAAGAACTCGAACCCGTGGTCTCGGACCAACTCGATAACGGTGCTCGTCTTGCCCGTATCGGTCTGCGCCGACAGCAGCGTGGCGCGGCCGTTCATGGCGATGCATGCCGAATGCAGGAGCACGTATCCGCGGGAGACGAGCAGGAATCGCAGGAGTGCCTCGATAACGTTGGTGTAGAGGACGTGCGGTGACCGAGCAAGAAGCGGGGCGACCTCGACGACCACCGGTTCGCCCATGGTGATGCGGAAGTTGGCACCGGCCAGCCCAAGATGCTCGTAGTAGCCGATCGTCGTCCCGGCGGACACGAATCGCGTCCGCCGGCTCGGCAGTCCGCCGACGCGCATGACGTTGATGCGGATGTCTGGCGGGGAGGCGAGGTCGGTTAGGAAGTACGAGAGCTCGGGAAGGCGCACCTGGGACTGGACCCTCAGAACCCCGGCAATGTCGTACTCGTACATCGCCCCGGGACCCAATGCCACCAGGCGCGCGCGTCGATTGCCGGACTCCTCGCCGCCAGCCGGTCCGTTCGCGTTGAGCGCCGGGGCTGTCGCTCGCCAGATCCAGCCGTCCGCGAACGTGAACCGTACCGCCCAGAGCACCACGAGGGTGATCGGATTGGCGACCAGGGGATGGAGCCCAAGAACGTCGGCGAGCAGCCAGAGCATGGGAACGCGCAAGAGAAGGGACGCGTTGTTGAGTGCCAGGAACGCTGCGTATCGTCCGAGGCGGTTGCCTCGCGTCAGCCTGCCGGAGAAGACCCAGTACTCGCTGCCAAGGAAGTTCGAGGTCGAGGAGACCTGGGTCGCGGCGATGGCCGCAATCAGATAGAAGACACCGATCTGAATGAAGAGCGCAAAGGCGAGCTGGTTGACGAGCAGGCCGCTGAGACCAACGAGTCCGAACTTGAGCGCCGATTCGGCCCATTTTCCGGGTAGCAGCGTAGGGATAGAGGGCATGCGATGGTCGTTGCCTCCAGGTGTCGACCCCGAACGAAACAGAGTGGCTCCCTTACGCGGCCGCTGGAAGCACGAATGCCCCCTCAGAAGGATGATTTCAGGTCCAAATTGGAGTGGGTGGGACCGGTCGCGGGTGCGGGAAACCCTGTGCCGGAGCCTAGTACCTTGGTTCTTGGGCGTCAATCAAAGGTCCCGGCACTGTTGACGACTGTCAACGGATGTGGTTACTTTGCCGACCGGTAACCTGTTGATAACTCGCCAATAACGGGATTAGTTCACGATGCGCGGCATGACCGGGCTCTGGCGGAGTCTCGCTAGGCAGTGGCGGAAACAGCCCCCGACCGAGGCGCAGTCACTCGCTGACCTGCCCTGCTCTGTCTGCGGAGCGAGCGCCAGCTCGTGGGAATCCGTGACGGTCATGAAGGCGACCGGCACCGTCATCGAAGGGCGCCCGGTTTGCGACCTCCACGCGGAATCACGTCGGCGAGCGACGGGCTGACGCTTTCCTCCGGCCGATGGTCGATGCCCGGAGGCGAATCACCATCAGCAGCGCCTCGAGGGCGATGGCGCCGCTCATCTTCGACGTTCCGGCAACGCGGTCGCGGAACGTGATCGGCACCTCAGTGATCCGTGCTCCTAAACGGTGCGCCAGCCAAGTCATCTCGACCTGGAAGCCGTACCCCTGGGCATAGCCTGATTCGAGATCAATGGCGGCGAGAGTTTCCCGGCGCCAGGCCTTGAATCCCCCGGTGAGGTCGTGGTACGGCAGGAGCAGGACACCCCGCGCGACAAGGCTTCCAGCGCGGGAGATGAGCCGACGGCGAAGGCTCCATCCCGGAGTGCTGCCCCCGGACACATAGCGGCTGCCCAGGACGAGCTGGTTGCCGGCGTCCAGCGCCTGGACGAGCCGAGGCAGGTCTTGGGGTGCATGGCTGAAGTCGCAGTCCATTTGAACGATCCGCATGCAGTCGGGGTGCCGCAGCGCCTCGACGAACCCAGCCCGATAGGCCGCTCCGAGGCCCGCCTTCTCCTCACGGTGCAGGACGCTCACCCTCTGGTCGGCTGCGGCCAGCGCATCCGCCAGCATCCCCGTTCCGTCCGGCGAATTGTCGTCCACGATGAGGACCTGGCCGTCCGGCACGACCTCCAGCACGGCATCGACGAACGCCGCAACGTTGTCGCGCTCGTTGTAGGTGGGCACAACGATCCATGTCCCGGTGACGGCGTTGTGCGCCATCTCTGTCTCCACGGGCCTCCCCTTCGTGTGTCAGTGAGTAGTCGAACCGAGGCTCGAACGGTAGCCGCTGAAGTCAGGCAGTGGGAACAGGGTAGACAGGGAATGGTGACGGCCCGCACCACCAACTGGCGGGCTTGCGTCAACGACGATCGGTGTGGGTTGTCGGACCAAGCATCCGATCGATCTCAGCGAGCAGTTTCGAGCGCGCCCACATTGGTCCTAGGCCGCTCGCCCGCGCGGCCGCGTGGGCCTCAAGGTCTGTGTGGGCTCCCACCAGCACGACCCGAGGACGTTCAGCCACGGGCGCGGAGCCGCGCCACCGAACGAGGTCGCGGCCCCAAGCCGCACCTCGCGCAGTCCAGTCGACGATGACCAGATCGACGTCATCGGGCGAGGGCAGGTCTGCAGGCTCGTCTATCCGTAGGCAGGGGATGCGGTGTCGATCGGCAGCGTTGAGGATGCGCGTGGCGAAGAGGAGATCACGGGACATCGCCACGACGCTCATTGGCGGCTCGATATGTCAGTGCATGGATCCGCCCGGGTTGGGAATGGCGATCCCATACGGGCCGTCGCCGCGACCTGGGTCAGCCGAGGAGGCGGGGATCGCGGACGGACCGGAACCGACGTTGCTTTGCGCGTTCGGGCGGTGGCCGTTTCCATCTCTGCCGTTGCCATCGATTACGTAGCGCGCGATGCGCAGCGGGTAGAGTCCGATCACGACCGGCGCGTGAACCTCGACGGAAAGCTCGAGCCCGATCTCGCCGCGACTCCACAGGTCCTGAATCTTGCTGGCCTCCCGCTCAGGGAGACCAACGAAAGCCGCGCGGCCGTCACGCTCCAGGCGGCACATGCAATCTGGATCGTCGATCCCGAAGCGCCTTCGGATCTCGGCCACCGGAACGTATGGCCGGGAGGTGATGAATCGACGAAGGCTTGAGGTGCTTGGACGCTTGGATGAGCTCATGAGATAGAGGAAGTCTAGTCCTGCTCCGGCGCGGGCGCGGCGCACCCGTCGAACGCGGCAACCTCCGAAGAGGCCGCCCAGCACGAACGTCAGGTTGGCGGAATGGCCTACGGGAGGCGGCCGTGTCCCCACCCTCGCGCCCGCTCCACCGCCTCGCGAATGAGCCGCTTGTCCGGCACCCCGTCCGGGCTACCCGGATACATGCGCCTTCGAAGGCTGATCCCGTGAGCGCCGGTAGGATCGATGTCGACCCCGTCGATGCGGATGGTCGGCGATCCGGCGAACCCCAGCAGCCTGGCGTCCGCAATCGACCCGACGGCGATCATCTGGATGGGTGTCTCGAAGGCGTCCTCGTTGAGCACCTCGACAAGATTCTGGCGTGCGGTCATGTACGTTGGATCCGCCTCGGTGTAGAGGAGCTCGACATGCATGGGACGCTCGCTAGCTCACCGTGAGATAGACGATTACGCACCCGATGGCGGCGACCAGCAGGATCCCCGAGATCAACAGACGGCGCCGCTCGCGCGGGGTCGGGCCAACCTCCGCGGACTGCGACGATCTCGACGCGCGGCCTCGCCAGGCGAGGTATCGCTCGGCGTTCAGATCGCCTGCCTGACGGGCCTGATACTCACGCCACGCCGGCCAGCCGATCATTCCACCAGAGACCCCGGCGATGACGGCCGCCAATAGCCATAGTGCCGTCACGGCGAGGACGTCGGCGCGGGTGGAAACGACGGGAAGAACTCGGACAGCTGGCTCGCCTGGCACGATTGCGCGAGGCACGGCAGGCCAAACCAGGACTCGATGGTCAGCAGCAGGGAGTAGTGGGTGTGCGGCTTGTGCGAGCGGTACCCGGCTTTCACGGTGTTCGCAATGATGAGGGTCAGGACGTGGTTGGGCGATCTCTGCTTGCCCTCATCCCAGGTGATGAAGAGCGGGGACCCAGCCTTCCATGCCGACGTCTCCAGGATGCGCGGCACGAATCGTTTCAAAAACGTGTCGCCTTCGAGGGTCGTCCCATCGTGCATGTCGTTCTGGAGGTTTGGGACGATGAACTCGAAGTTGGCCGCCATAGGATCAAACGTGGTGAGGTCCTGGATGTTCGCGCAGCGCGTGGGCGAGCCACTGATGTCGGTGAAACTGATGGCGGGCTCGTGCTTGCGCGCATACGTTCCGGGACCGTCCGGACCCCCACGGGCCGACTCACCGGTAAAGCACGCGCCGGGGACGTTCTGGGCGTACACCTTCCAGGTCAGTCCCGCCGCCTCCAGCTGGTCTGCGAGGTTTCGAGCGCCGAGGTTGACCGTCTGGTTGCCGGTCACGCCATGCAGATCGCCGGAGAACAGAGCGATGTAGTTCGGCTGGGAGGAGTGCACCAGGGCGCGGTAGTTCAGCGATGACGCGTATTGCTGCATGAGCCTATTGAGGTATGGGGCGTCCGCATTCCCCACAATCTCGGTGTCGGATCGGTTCTCCATCATGATCAGCCAGGCGCGAGCACCTGCCTCCCCGGTTCGGGACGCCAGAGGCGGGCTGGTGACCGAGATGGGTGCTCCGCATCCCTGCAGCCAGGCTCCCGCCACCAGGAGGATGGCCGCGCGACGCCAGGCGGGTGCGCGGCCACGCCGGGACTCCCGGCGCTCTGGGAGTCCCCCAGGTTTCACACGGACCGCGGCTTGGGCGCTGAGGGTTCGCCTGCGGCAGCCGCATCGAGCAG
>VBJP01000195.1 GCA_005880165.1 Chloroflexota bacterium
CCTACATCCCAAGGATGGGCCTGGCGCCGGAGCTGGAAACGCCCGCGCCGGCCTTCGTCGTGGTCTTTGATCAGACGCACCAGTGGGGGCTCCTTCCTGCCCCCCAGCCACTCGCGTCCGGCTTCTTCCCGCTCCCGACCAATGCGCCGAACGAGTTCGACGTCTGCGTGTGGGTCGGCGACCTCGCAAACGGGGACTTTGTTAGTTACAGCGGTGTGGAGATCGCGGGGATGCGCACGACGCTCCCGGGCGCGTCTCTCATTGTCTTTCCGCCGGCCCGCCATACTCCCGTCGGAAGCTGCGCGGCAGAAGCGTGGCCGAAGACCGCGATGTCCTGCGATGCCGCCTTCGCGGTGGGCAACCGAGCGGGGTCCCACATCAACCGAGCCCGGATCTGGCTCACCACCCTCAGTGCGGTGACGACCGCCCTGCACCCCCTCAGGACGATCCGCATAGCCCCGGATACGGAGGCGTGGGTGATCGCGTTCGATGGCTCCTCGCGGTGCTGTCCGGTGCGCGAAGGGAGCGACCTGAGCCCAAGCCCAGAGATAACCTCAACTCGTTGGATCGTGGCCATCGATGCCACTGGACGGCTACCGGGATTCGTCTACTACCTTGATTGGAGTGGGGAGCCGGTTCCCGCTCAATTTCCCGCCATCGCTCCCTAGGTCACACCATTGGCCGCCCCTGACCCGGGGCGGCCATCGATTGGTGTCGGCGTCAGCTCGTCGAGCCGCTGGGGCTCGAGACCGGTCCCGAAGGGGTATTGCCCTTGTCCCGGCCGGGACGGCTCCAGAGCTTGCCGCTCTGCAGCGCCTTGTCGATCCGGTCCAGGATCGCGTTCTCCCGGTCCTGGGTGATCGTGCCGGCCTTGACCAGCTTGTCGAGGTCCGTTTTGGCGGCGCCCTTGATGGCTGCCGTGACCGTAGCGTAGTCGACGTTCTGGTCCTTGGCAATGTCATTGAGCGACTCCCCGCTCTTGAGCTTGCTCTTCAGCTCGTCGACCGAGAGGTGCAGCGACGTCGCCGCGGCCTGGCCAATGTCGTGACCGATGCCGGTCTTGACCGTGTTCTTGAACAGGTGCCGGAAGCGGGCGCCGAAGAGGGCGCATCCATCGCCGTTGGCATTGGCGATCCGCGTCTTTATCGCATCGCCGATCGCCTTCGGGAGGTCGCCACTGGCTACTGCCTTGTCGATCGCCGCATCGGCGGCTGCCTTGGCGGCGGGCACCAGCGCGGCCTTGTCGACGCCGAGCTGCTTGGCGAACTCGTGCGTCCTGCGTGCCGGGATTCGCGAAGACGCTGGTCATCAGCGTCCCGCCGACGATCGCCGATGCGACCAGGGCACCGGCGAAACCCAGGATCTTCAGGCGTTTCATCGGTCTATATGTACCTCGGATGAAGGTGGGTGGCGGGCTGGAGACGCCCGAACTGGTTGCTGAGCATCGGTCCACGTCGTGAAGAACGAGTCAAGATCGCACGCCAAGGTCTTGACATCTCCTGAATCGCCGGCCATCTAGCATGCGCCGATGAGCCGCGCGGCGCACATCCTGATCGTGGAGGACGAGCCGCGCCTGCGCTCCCTGCTGCGGCTCTACCTGGAGCGTGATGGCCATCGGGTGACCGATGCGGGCGATGGCCGCACCGCGTTGGCGGCATATGAGGCCGAGGGCGCCGACCTGGTGATCCTCGATCTGATGCTTCCCGCCATGCAGGGCGAGACGGTGCTGGAGGTGCTGCGGGAGCACGGGGACGTGCCAATTCTGGTCACCTCCGCCAAGCGCACCGATGCCGAGCGCATCGCCGGACTGCGGATGGGCGCTGACGATTACCTCGCCAAGCCATTCAATCCGCACGAGCTGACGGCCCGTGTTGCCGCCATCCTGCGGAGGGCGCAGCCGAATCTCCAAGCCACGGCAGAGATCATCTCGCTGGACGGCGGACGGTTGGTCCTCGACCCGGTCAGCCGGCGGTACACGCTCGCTGGGGACGGACCTGATTCCGCCGAATCCGGTCGCCTGACGCCCGGCGAAGCGCGGCTGATCGCCGCGCTGGCACGCAACCCGGGCGTGGTGCTCAGCCGCGAGCTGCTGCTCGAGGCGGTCGCGCGCCGGCCCGACGAGGTGTACGACCGGGTCGTCGATGTCCACGTCGCGAACCTGCGACGGAAGCTGGGGGACGACGCTGGGGCACCGTGGCTGATCGAGACGGTGCCGCAGGTCGGCTACCGGCTGGTCGCCGCCCGAGACCCGGAATGACGGGCGAGTCTGCCGGACCACTCACGCCCGCGAGCAGCCGCGGGGGATCGCTCGCCTGGCGTCTCGGGCTGCTGCTGGGCGGGATTGTGGTAGCGGTCCTGCTGTTAATCGGCCTCGTCGTGAACCGGGTGGTGAGCTCGGGCTACCAGTCCGTACTGGCCGTCCAGCAGCAGGAGCGTCTCCAAACCGCGGCCGATGCCCTGGTGGACTCCATTTCGCGGCCGGCGCCTGTCCCGCGCGTCCGCGCGCAGCTCCAGCGGCTCGCGACGAGCCTGGGCGGCGTCGTGACCGTTCTTGGTCCGAATGGACGCGTGATCGTGGCGGCCGGCCAGCGCCCATCCGGTGACCTGGTCAGCCTTGATGTCCCGATCTCGGCCGATGGCCAGCAGCTCGGGACGCTGCACGCCGACCTGCCCGCCGGCGTCGCCGACCGGGGGTTCCTGCGGCTCTTCAACCTCACCCTGGTCGGTGCCGGCCTGGTTAGCCTGATCGGCATCGTGCTGCTGGCGCTGTATGGCACCAGCCGGCTCACGCGACCACTGCGAACCGTGGTGGATGCGGCGCACCGGTTGGGGAGCGGCGACCTGACCGCTCGGGCCCGGGGCGGGCCTGACGGCGAGTCCGCCGAGCTGGCCGACGCGTTCAACAGCATGGCGGACCGCCTCCAGCGCTCCGAATCCCTGCGGCGCCGTGCCGCCAGCGACATGGCGCACGACCTGGCGACGCCCGCGACCGTCCTCGAGTCGCAGCTCCAGGCCATGATCGACGGCGTGGTGCCGGCTGACCGCGAGCAGCTCGAAGCGGCGCGCTCGGCGGCAGGCGCGCTGGGCAGCGTCATCGGGCAGATGGGCGAGCTGGCGAGCGCCGAGTCGGCGCCGCTGCAACGTCGCGTGGAACGGGTGGAGCTCACCCAGCTCGTGGGCGAGGTGGCTCGCTCGCTCGAGGGGCTGGCCCGCGAGCGCGGCGTGGCCCTCATCGTGGAGCCGGCGGCGGCCACTACATCCGTCTGGCTTGACCGCGACCAGCTGGCTCGAGCGCTGCGGAACGTCGTGACCAACGCCGCGCAGCACACGCCGGCGGATGGCGCCGTGCGCCTCAGCCTCGCCACAACTCCCGACGCGGTCCAGGTTCGCGTGATGGACGCCGGCCCCGGCATCGCGCCGGAGGACCTGCCGCACGTCTTCGAACGCTTTTACCGGGCAGACCGCGCGAGGAGTGCCGAGGAGAACGGGAGCCGACAGGGAAGCGGGATCGGGCTGACCATCGCCCGCGAGCTGGTGACCGCCAACGGCGGACGCATCAGCGTCGAACGCACGAGCGCCGCCGGGACGACCTTCCTCATGGAGCTGCCGCGGAGCGACTAGTAGTCCCAGCTCCGCTTGCGGGAATCGGCCTCCCAGTCCGGTCGCACGATCGCCATCAGGTGCGTGTCGTGGTGCTTGCCCCGATGGAAGCGATCGTGCCGGAGCAGGACCTCCTTGACGAACCCGACCTTCTCGTAGGAGCGCACGGCGCGCGGGTTGTAATCGAAGACCCGCAGCCAGATGCGCTCGAGCCTCATCTCCCCGAACGCGAAGTCGAGCAACGCGCGCATCGCGTCGGTGCCCAGGCCCTTGCTCCACGACGACGGGTCGGTAATGAAGATGGAGACCTCCGCCGATCCGTTCACGCGGTCGACGTGCCGCAGGCCGACCCCGCCAATCGGTTCGTCGTCTCCGAGGCGGCACATGGCGAATTGAACGGTCTCCTCGGCCTGGCTGGCGAGCTTCTGGACGAAGCGCTCCCCCTCGGCGCGCGAAAAGGAGCGGGGGAAGCCCGCGAAGTGCGCCAGGTCGGCGTCCTCGATCGGATGCTCGGTGATGTCTGACGGTTCGATGGCGCGCAGCCAGACCTGCTCGCCGCGGAGAATGGGTCGATCGGGAGCAGGGGACATGTCCGCGCATGGTAGCCGTCGAACGGCCGGCAGGACCGTGGTTGCGCCCGTGCCGGACCCCCGTTACCGTGCCTCCAGCGTGACCGCCTCGCTGGCCGCCTGGTTCTCCCGATTCCCCGAAGGCTGGTGGGGCTACCACTGGGCGCCGCCCGAGCCGATGAGCGTGGTCCAGATCGTGGGCAGCGGCAGCATCGACCTGCGCCTGATGGCCACCCTGTGGGCCGTCGTTGCCCGCCGTGGCTCGGTCATGCTCGCCAGCGAAGCGCCACAGGCGGGCAAGACGACGACGCTCTCCGCCCTGGTCGATTTCCTGCCGGACGAGACGGTGGGCGTCTTCCTGCGCGGCTCCTGGGGCGACTACCGGTGGACCGATGACTACGGGGCGGATCGAGCCTATCTGCTCATCAACGAGATGAGCGACCACCTGCCCATCTACGTCTGGGGTCGCAACGCCAAGGGAGCCCTCGAGCTCGCGGGGCGCGGCTACGGCCTGGGAGCCACGATGCACGCCGACTCGTTGGGCGAGGCGATCGAGAGCCTGCGCGAGGGAGTCGGCGCCAGGGACACGGATCTCGCGGGGCTGACGATCTACCTCCAGTTCTCGGCGTATCGGACACCCGCCGGCATGTACCGCCGCTGCGAGGAGGCCTGGCACCTGCGGCGAGATCCCGCTGGGGCGCTCGATCCGATCCGCCTGGCCGCCATCGAAGGCGGCCGTTCCCCACGGCTGACGGGAGCCCAGCGCCTGCCGGTCCCACCTGTCCTGCGCACCGATGGTGGACGCCGGGCTCGATCCTTCATCCATGAGTCGCTCGGGTACGCCGCGCTGTCAGCCGCGCTGGGCCTCACCGCCGAGGACCTCGAAAGCGAGCTATCGCATCGGTCCGCCTACCTCGCTCGACTGGCCGAGGAGGGCATCTGTGAGCCGCCGGAAGTGGCAGCCGCCATCGCGGAGTACGCTGACCCGACTCAGCGACCGGACCGCAGCCCTTCCGAAGGAGCCTCCGCATGAC
>VBJP01000194.1 GCA_005880165.1 Chloroflexota bacterium
AACATCCGGCGGGTCGCCTTTGTCCTCGGGATCTCGCCCGACCTGCGCAGGGAGTTCCGGCAGGTTCTGCGCGGGCTGTATGACGCCTTCGTGGGCACCGATGCCGACCTGGCGGAGATCAATCCCCTGGCGATCACCGAGGACGGACGGTTGACGGCGATCGACGCCAAGATCGTCCTCGACGACTCGGCGCTCGCGCGGCACCCCGATCTCGAGCTGATGCGCGATCTCAACGAGGAAGAGCCATCGGAGACCGCCGCCCGTCAGGCGGGCATCAACTTCATCAAGCTCGACGGCAGCATCGGCTGCATGGTCAACGGGGCGGGCCTGGCCATGACGACCATGGACCTCGTCAAGCTGGCCGGCGGAGAGCCGGCCAACTTCCTGGACATCGGCGGCGGAGCCAAGGCGGACAAAGTGGCCGCCGCGTTCCGCATCATCCTTGATGACCCAAGCGTCAAGGCGATCCTCATCAACATCTTTGGTGGGATCACCCGCGGCGACGAGGTCGCGCGCGGGATCGTCGAGGCGCGCACCCTGCTCGCGCGGGACGTGCCGATGGTGGTGCGCATCGTGGGAACCAATGCGGCGGAGGCAAGGCCGATCCTCGCGGAGGCGAACCTGATCACGGCTGACTCGCTCGACGAGGCTGCCGCCAAGGCGGTGGCGGCGGCGAAGGCGAGCGCGTGAGCATCCTGGTCAGTGGCGAGACGCGCCTGGTCGTGCAGGGCATCACCGGACGGGAGGGCGAGTTTCATTCGTACGCGATGCAGGCCTTCGGCACCCCGATCGTTGCCGGGGTGACGCCGGGCAAGGGCGGACAGATGGCCCTGGACGGCAGCGTCCCGGTGTTCGACACCATGGCCGATGCGGTGCGCGAGACGGGCGCGAACACCAGCTGCATCTTCGTCCCGGCGGCCGCGGCGCCGGACGCGATCCTCGAGGCTGCCGACGCGCGCGTGGCGCTGATCGTCTGCATCACCGAGAACATCCCGGCGCTCGACATGCTGCGCGTCTACCACGTCCTTCGCCAGCAGGGCACTCGGCTGCTGGGTCCGAACTGTCCGGGCCTGACCAGCGTCGCCGAACGAGCCAAGGTCGGGATCATCCCCAACGACATCCACCGCCCCGGCTCGGTGGGCCTCGTCAGCCGCTCGGGGACCCTGACCTACGAGGTGGTGCAGGCCATGACGGATGCAGGCATCGGTCAGTCGACATGCGTGGGCATCGGCGGCGACCCGATCGTGGGCACCGGCTTCATCGACGCGCTCGACATGTTCAACCAGGACCCCGAGACCGAGGGCATGGTGATGATCGGCGAGATCGGTGGCGAGGAAGAGGAGCGCGCCGCGGCCTTCGTGGAGCGCGAGGTTCGCAAGCCGATGGCGGCATTCATCGCCGGGCGCACCGCACCGCCCGGGCGCCGCATGGGCCACGCCGGGGCGATTATCTCCGGCGGGGCTGGAACCGCAGAGTCCAAGCGCGCCGCTCTCGAGGCCGCCGGGGTCGCGGTCGCCGACTCGCCGTCGCATATTCCGGATCTGCTCCGCGCCGCTGGGGTCAGAGGTTAGCGGCCCGCCATTCGCTTCAAGCTGTCGAGCTCGCCGAGATCGTCCAGCTCGCGATCTCCCTGCTGCAGCAGCTTGTCATCGTCTGCGAGTCGACCGAGCTCGCTGCGTACCCGGGCCGCATACCGGTCGGCTCCCACTGACTGAAAGATGCGAAGGCTTTCGCGGAGGTCGGCGGTATCACCGCGAGTGACGCCGAGCAGGCGACACGCCTGCGCCTCGAGGATCCGCATCCTCGCGGAGGCAGCTTGGTCGCGAATCTCCTCGACGGCGGGGACGGGCACCGGGTAACGGTGATCAGCGCAGACGGCCATTGCATGCTCCACGTAATGGGGCCGATCGGGAAACCGCGCGTGCGCCGCGAGGACCTCCCCGATCCCATCCTGGTCGAGGATAAGCAAGCTCTCCAAGGCCGCGACCGGGTGGGACCTGTCATAGCGGCTGATGATCTCGTCTCCCATCTCGCGCCATCGCGAAACGAGCTCGTCCTCACCGCGGTTCCGCGCCCAGTCGATCCCGCTCAGCACGCCCTGCAACGCGTAGCTCGCCGCCGGGCGCTCCATGTAGATCCACTCGCCCTTGAGGTCAGTGACGCTGGCAACCATGGCATCCCAGCGCCCGATCAGAGCCTGTGCGTACGCCTGCCAGGAACCGCCGCCAAGGGCAAATCCGGGGTTTTGACCCGGCTCCGCCATCGACAGCGCGCTCGCGGATGCCTCGAGCACCTCGGGAAGGTCGCCCAGCATCCCTGACATCCAGGCCAGCATGTTCAGCGCGTCGAGGCGTTCATCGACGGAGAGACGGCCGCCCATTGCGAGTCGCTCCCGGGAGAGCTCACGCGCCGATGCCGGATCGAACGCCTGCGCATGCGACGTCATTGCATCCAGCGCTGCGCTCATGAGCGCAGCATCGTCGAGCTGCCTGGCGATTTCGAGGCCTTCCGCGACACTTGCCTTTGCCTTCTCGATGTCGTCCGGCGAGGGCAACCGGACGCCGGCATTGCGCAACCAGAAGGGCATGAAGGCAAGGGCGATGTGGAAAACAGCCCTGGCGCGCAGGTCCGCAGCGGCGAGCCAGGCGCGCCCGCGCTCGATTAACGCCTCCAGCTCATCTTCGGTCGGCTGCCTGGCTACCGAGCCGAACCAGCGGCAGGTCACCATCAGCTGATTGGCGAGGGCGTCGAGAAGAAAGCCGGCCGCACGCCCTTCCGCCTCCCCGATCTGCCATGCGCTGGCAAACGCCTGCACCGATCGATCGCCGGCTCCGTAGACCTCACCGAGGCGCCGATACACCTCGGGTTGCCCACTGGGCGACGACAGCGCGATTGCGGCTCGTAGGTGAGCGGCGGCCTCCGTCATGCCGCGAGCGCCGGCTGCGACCTCCGCAGCCCGCCGGAGCCAGCTGATCGCCCCCTGACGCGTTGCCGGATCGGCTTCGCCCACGGCCTCGCCCAGCACAGCCGCCTCCCGATAGTGGAACGCAATCAGCTCGGCCAGCTCATCCTCGCGTCCCGCGGCGATCGATTCGAGCCATCGTCCAGCCGCGGCATGATGAAGGGCGCGCTCCGCTCGCGGCAGCGTGCCGTACGCGACGTCGCGAATCAGGATGTGGCGGAAGGTCAGTTCGTCGCGGGCGGCGGGTCGCAGGAGCTCGCGCTCGATAAGTCGCTCCGTGGCGGCAGGAACCTCGTCGGCGAGGCTCGGCTCGAGAGTTGCGATCCCGCCCCGCGAAAAGCCGCGCCCGAACACCGAGCCGAGCTGCAAGGTGCGTCGCGCGATCGGGTCAAGCGCGTCGAGCCGGGCCAGCACCGTGGCCTGGACAGTGTCCGGAAGCCCCGCGGCTGCGACGGCCAGCGCCTCGGGATTCCGCAGATCCACGCCTCGCTCCAAGAAGGTGCGCACGATCTCGCCGGCGTAGAACGGATTCCCCTCCGAACGCTGCACGACCACCGGCATTAGCTCCGGCGCGGGTCCGTCGAGGATGTTCTCAACGAGCTGCTCGATCGACCCCTCGTCCAGCGGCTCCAGCGCCAGTGACACGTGGTTCCTGCGACCGCCACCCCAGGTCGGCCGACGCTCAAGCAGTTCGGGGCGCGTCAGGGCCAGCATCAGCATCGGAGCCTCGGCGCGCGGCTGGAGGATGAATTCGATGAGGTCCAACAGGCTGTCGCTCGACCAGTGCAGATCCTCGACCAGGAGGACCAGTGGCTGGCGACTCGCCGCCAGCTCCAGGGCATCCCGCCAGGCAGCGAAAAGCGCTGGGCGGTCGAGGACATCGGTGTCTGATGCGCCGATGGTGGCGGCGAGGATCTCGGCGGTTTCGGCTGGCTCTTCTGCGCCAGCGTGCTCAAGCCATTCTCGGGTCCGAACCAGAATCTCGTCGGGCGGGAGGGGCCCATCGGACACGTCGAGCAGGCTCAGCAGCAGCGCTCGCATCGGCCAGTAGGTGAGACGCTGGCCGTACGGCAGGCATTGCGCAACCGCTACCTGTGCGTTGGAGTCCAGTGCACCGAGGCGGCCGAGGAACTCCTCCACCAGGCGGCTCTTTCCGGTCCCGGCGGGCGCGATCAAGCTGACGAGGTACGGACGACGCTCGTTGAAGGCGCGACGGGCAACGAGGTCGAGCTGGGCCAGGTCTGCGTCCCGGCCGACCAGCGGTGTTCGCGAGGGCGTCGCCGTGGAGCGGCCCAGCACGTCTTGCCCTTCAGCTCGAGGTCCTGCGGGGGACCCAGGTCGTAGGTGGCTCCGGCGGCGCTCGCGGTGCGAGCACTGACTAGGATCTGCCAGGGGTCGGCTGCCTGCTGCAGGCGAGCAGCGATATTCACCGCGTCGCCGGTGATGATGAAGTCTTGGTGCGCAGGGTCGCGACTGGCGACGACCTCGCCACTGTTGATCCCGACGCGGATCGGCAGCCGGTCGCCGAGCGCCGGATCGTCTCGGATGCGCTCGCACAGCTCCAGGGCGGCGGCAATCGCCCGTCGCGCGTCGTCGTCGTGGGCCTGCGGGAGGCCGAAGATCGCCATCGCCGCGTCGCCGATGAACTTCTCGAGCGTCCCGCTGTGGCTGTCCACCACCTGCCGAGCGGTCTCGTAGAAGCGGCTCAGCAGGCGCCGAAGATCCTCCGGATCCAGCGACTCCCCCAGCGCCGTCGAACCGACGACATCAGCAAAAAGGACGGTGACGAGTCGCCGCTCCTCGGACATGACGGGATGGTACCCGTGCGTCGCGGCCGTCAGTCGGCTGTCGGGCTTCCCTTGGCGCTCTCGCCAGCCTGCAGCCACTCATCGCGCAGGATCGCCATCAGGACCGTGTCCTCCAGGCCCCGCGGGCCGCGCCATGACTGGCGGAGCCGCCCCTCGTGCTGGAACCCGAGCCGCTCGTATGAGCGGATGGCCCGCTCGTTGGCCGCGTAGGCGGTCAGCCACACCCGCTGCAGCCCAAGGTTCTTGAACGCGAAGGCCAGCAGGGCGCGCTGAGCATCGGTCCCATAGCCGGACCCAATGTGGTCGCGGTCCATGAAGATGGCGAGTTCCGCGTTGCCGTCCACCAGATTGACACCCTTGAGCCAGACGGTGCCGATGAACTGATCCGCGCCGACCTCGCAGACCGCGAAGAAGAAGCCGAGCTCCCCGGACCGCGACTGCTCCTGGGTCCGTTGGAGCCAGGCGGTGGCCTGCGCCACGCTCAAGGGCCACTTGTATCCGGCCATGCCACCGACTTCGGCGTCATTCATGCCGGCGACGTAGGCCGGCAGGTCGCGTTCCTCGAGTGGGCGGAGCCAGACGCGGTCGCCGCGCAGCAGCGGTCGCTCTGGGATGGGAGGCGTTGGCTCGCTCGTCACGAATGCTCCTCCTGTGCGGAGATCAGCTCCCACAGCACTCCGTTGAGGGTGCGCGGGTGGATGAAGGCCGCCAGGCCATCGGCGCCGGGCCGCGGCTCGCGGTCGATCAGCTCCGCCTCGGCGGCCGCCAGCGCGGCGATGTCGCGCGGAAGATCCTCGCTGCGCAGGCAGAGATGGTGAAGCCCCTCGCCGCGCGATTCCAGGAAGCGCGCCACGCCCGTCCCCTCTTCTGTTGGCTCGATCAGCTCGATCCGGGCCGCGGGGTCGGGTCCGCTTGCCAGGAAGACGAGGCGCACGCCCTGGGTCGGCATCTCGACCGGCTGACCGATGGGCTCGAGACCGAAGAGGTGCTGGTAGCGCGGCAAGGAGGCCTCGATCGAGCGCACCACGATGGCGACGTGGTCGATCGGTCCGAGCCGATCACGCCGGGACCCATTCATGGGCGATGCTCACCCCATTCGGCCCGCAGCGCGCCCGCGATCTCACCCAGGGTGACGCTCGCCTCGACGCACGCCCTGATCCGGGGCAGCAGGTTCTCCGTTCCGCGCGCCGCCTCGCCGAGACGTTCGAGGGCCTCGTCAGCGAGCCGACCGTCGCGCCCAGCGCGCACCGCGCGGGTGCGCTCGACCTGGCGCCGCTCGGTCTCCGGGTCAATCCGTTGGGGGGCTGGTCGCAGCGCCTTGCCCTCGGTGAAGGCATTAACGCCAACGACCACCTGCTCGCGCCCTTCGACAGCCCGCTGCGCGGCGTACGCCGCATCGGCGATCTCGCCCTGCTGGTATCCGGCCGCCAGCGCGGCGAGGGTGCCGCCCCGCTGCTCGATCTCGCCCAGGAGGTCGCGCACGCGCTCTTCGAGGGCATCAGTCAATGCCTCGACGTAGTACGCGCCGCCAAGTGGATCGACGGGCGCCGTCAGTCCGGACTCGTAGGCCAGCACTTGTTGTGTCCTGAGCGCCAGCCGCGC
>VBJP01000185.1 GCA_005880165.1 Chloroflexota bacterium
CTGGAAGACGGTGTTGACGTCACGGCGAAAGGGAGGCAGGTCGGTGACGTCGCGGTCACCGAGCCTGACGACGCCGGCGGTCGGTAGCTCGAAGCCGCCGATCATGCGCAGCGTGGTGGTCTTGCCGCAGCCCGATGGGCCGAGCATCGAGAAGAATTCCCCACGGTTGATCTCTAGGGAGAGATCGTCGACCGCGGTCACTTCGTGGAAGCGCTTGGTGACCCGCTCGAGATGGACGTCGATCTGAGGCAATCGGCCAACCTTGTCGAGTTGCAGCAGGCTTCTCGGTGGCCGGCAGTATACGCAGCGCCCGTGCGAAAGGCGAGTCCTCAGGGGAATCCTTCACCCCCTCTTGACGCACGTATGGCTCGATATCGGCACGCGTCTTGCAACCGAACTGCCGGTCCAGGCGTCAAAGGGGGTGAAGCATGGGAAAGCCGAATCACGCCAAACGTTCACGGCCCAAGCCAATCTCCGCGCGGCGACGCATCCTGATCGCGCGACGCGTGGAGGAGCTTCGTTCGCGACGGCACCTCGAGCGCTGGCGCCGAGCCGTCTGAACCAGATCCGGCATCACCACGACGGCGGCCCATTCCGGCCGCCGTCGCGTCGTTGTTGGGTAGACTCATCCGCGCCGATCTCATCTCGCATCCGGGGGTCCCGCCTGCCGTGGATTTCGCGCTCTCCCCTGAGCACGAGGAGATTCGCCGCACGGTGCGCGACTTCGCCGAGCGGCGGATCGCGCCGGTCGTGGACGAGCTCGAGCGCGAGGGCAAGTTCCCGCACGAGATCATCCGCGAGGCGGCGTCGCTGGGCCTGCTGGGCGTCCCGTATCCGGAGGAGGTGGGAGGAACCGGCCTCGACGCGCTCGCCTATGCGATCACCATCGAGGAGCTCTCCCGGGTATCGGGCAGCGTTGGCATTATCGTCAGCGCGCATACCAGCCTCGGCTGCAACCCGCTCTACCTGGCCGGTACGCAGGCGCAGAAGGACCGATACCTCCGACCGTTGGCCTCCGGGGAGAAGCTCGGTGCCTATGGCCTGACGGAGCCAGGAGCTGGCAGCGACTCGCGCGGAACCCGCACTCGCGCGCGGCGGGAGGGCGACTGCTGGGTCCTGAACGGGTCCAAGCGCTTCATTACCAATGCCGGGGTGGCCGACACCTACATCATCACCGCTGTCACCGAGCGCGAGGCCGAGTCGGGCCGCATCAGCGCGTTCATCGTGGAGGCGGGCGCGCCGGGATTCGGCATCGGCCGCATCGAGGAGAAGATGGGCCTGCACGCCAGCAAGACCGGCGAGCTGCTCTTCGAGGACTGCCGGATCCCGGTCGAGAACCTCCTTGGCGAGGAGGGCAAGGGCGACAAGCTCTTCCTGCGGACCCTCGATGGGGGCCGGATTGGCATAGGGGCCATGGCGCTCGGGCTGGCGCAGGCCGCCTTCGAGGCGGCATCGGCCTATGCCAGGCAGCGCGAGCAGTTCGGCAAGCCGATCGCCGCATTCCAGGGGATTGCCTTCATGATCGCCGACATGGCCACGGAGATCGACGCCGCGCGCCTGATGGTTTACCGCGCCGCTTGGCTGAAGGATCGGGATCGGCCGTACACGACCGAGGCGGCGATGGCCAAGCTTTATGCATCCGAGGTCGCCGCGCGGGTGACCGATGCCGCCATCCAGGTGCACGGTGGCTACGGGTACGTCACCGAGTACAAGGTCGAGCGCTACCTGCGCGACGCGAAGCTGACCGAGATCGGGGAGGGGACGAGCCAGATCCAACGCCTGGTGATCGCCCGCAACCTGCTCGGGGTACGCGCCAGCTAGGGAGCACCCACCTCAGCGCCCCGCCGCGCGAAACGCCACGAAGGCGTCGAGGGAAGCAGGATCAGAGAGCGAGCCGCGGCTGGCGGCCTGGTCCGGTGGCGTCCCCTTCAGGATACGCTTGACGGGGACCTCCAGCTTCTTGCCGGACAGGGTGCGCGGGATGGACGGGACGGCAATGATCTCATCGGGGGCATGGCGCGGCGAGAGGGAGGCACGCAGCTCGGAGGTGATCCGGGAGCGGAGGTCATCGTCCAGCGTGGTGCCGGGGTGCAATGCGACGAAGAGGATCAACCGATCGCCCTCCTCGAGGTGCACGACCAGCGAGTCCGCCACCTCGGGCAAGGCCTCGACGATCGCGTAGAACTCCGCAGTCCCGATGCGAACGCCCCCGCGGTTGAGCGTCGCGTCCGAGCGACCGCTGATCACGCAGCTGCCGCGGTCGGTGATCGTGATCCAGTCCCCGTGGCGCCACACGCCGGGATAGTCGGCGAAATAGGCGGCGCGATAACGGCTTCCATCGGGATCGTTCCAGAACCCGGCCGGCATCGACGGCATGGGGGCCGTGATGACCAGCTCGCCCTGCTCGCCAACCACCGAGTGCCCGGCCGGATCGAAGGCCTCGACCCGGCAACCGAGATGCCGGCAGCTGATCTCCCCCTCCCAGACCGGAACGAGCGGGCTGGCGCCCACGAAGGCGGTGCAGACATCGGTGCCGCCCGAGACACTGGCAAGCTGCAGGTGCGATCCAATTGCCTCGTAGACGTAGCGGAACCCCTCGGCGGGCAGCGGGGCGCCCGTCGAGCCGATGCTGCGCAGCCCGGACAGGTCGACCTCGCGGCCAGGGGCGATGCCGGCCTTTCGACAGGCCAACAGGAACGGGGCGCTGGTCCCGAAGCAGGTCGTGCCCGTCTCGGAGGCCAGGCGCCACAGGTGCATCAGGTCCGGATGGGCCGGGCTTCCGTCGTACAGCACGATCGTCGAGCTCACCAGCAGCCCGGAGACGAGATAGTTCCACATCATCCAGCCGGTGGTCGTGTACCAGAAGAAGCGGTCGCGGGGTCCGAGGTCGTGGTGCAGCGCGTGGATCTTGAGGTGCTCGAGCAGGATCCCGCCGTGGCCGTGCACGATCGGTTTGGGAAGGCCGGTTGTTCCTGAGCTGAAGAGCACGTAGAGCGGGTGGTCGAACGGGAGTGGTTCGAAGGCGAGCTCACCGGACTCGGCCACCAGGTCGTTCCACGCCAGCGCGCCGGGGATCGCGGCGCCATCGGTCAGGTAAGGAAGTATCACCGTCGCCTTCAGGCTGGGCAGCGCCATCCGGATGGCCGCCACCTCGCTCGTCCGATCCAGGTCCTTGCCGCCATAACGGTAGCCGTCGATGGTCAGCAGGAGGGCAGGCTCGATCTGGCCGAAGCGATCGATCACGCTCCGCGTCCCGAATTCCGGGGCACACGACGACCAGACCGCGCCGATGCTGGCCGTGGCAAGCACCGCGATCGCGGCCTCCGGGATGTTGGGGAGGTAGGCTGCGATACGATCCCCGCGCCGCACGCCGAGGCGCAGGAGGCCTTGCCTGGCCCGCGCCACCGCGTCGCGCAGCTCCGCAGCGGTGAGTCGCTGCTCCGGACGGGTCTCTGACCGCGCAACCACCACGACGTCGTCGTCTTCGCGCCCCGCCAGTCGCAGCGCATGCGTCGCCCAGTTGAGGCGCGCGCCGGGGAACCACCTGGCGTCCGGCATGGATAGTGAGGTCAGCGCACGCTGCGGAGGAGGATCGAAGTTCACGTCGAAGTACTCGCCAACGGAGCTCCAGAAGCCCTCGAGGTCGTCGACCGACCACCGCCATAAGGCGTCATAGTCCTCGAAGGTCCGTCCGCGGCGGGAGGCCAGCCAGTCCAGGTAATGGCCCACTCGCGTGCGTTCCCGGGCCTCGGCAGACGGGCTCCAGAGGACGCGGGGAGGCGCCATGCCCGGCATGATGCCAGACCGATTGTGTGGCGGTATGCTCCCGCGACCGTGCCGCAGGCCGCGGCTCGTCGCTCGTCTGCTCGTCGGCCGAGCGGACGAAGGCACCCTTCGAAGAGATCGTCGCGGATAGCTCGAGGAGCTAGACCGCTCTCAGCCTATCGGGCGGATCGCCGTCGACGGGACAACCGAGCTGCCAGCGACTCGTCGCCGGCTGGTACCGGCTCGGGTGCCGCACTCGGCTGGGGAGCGGTCGGCATCTCCGTTTGCTCGACGGCGGACGGACCGGGGGTCATCGCCGCCGCGACGCTTGGCCCGCCCGCCATGCTCGCCCCGTCCGCCATGCCCGGGACGCCGGTGATCCGGCGCTCGGTGCGCCGTTCGGAT
>VBJP01000196.1 GCA_005880165.1 Chloroflexota bacterium
CGGCGATGCGCTCGTTGGTGAGGACGGCAAGACCCTGTACGTCTTCACCAAGGAGGCGAACGGAAGGATCGCATGCACGACTGGCTGCACGGGAACCTGGCCGCCGTTCACGCTCGACGCCGGGGAGACGACCAAGGCGGGCCAAGGCGTCACGGCGGCGTGGCTGGCCACAACCAAGCGTCCCGATGGTGCGACCCAGGTGACCTACAACGGGCACCCCCTCTACTACTTCGCCAGCGACAAGGCCGCCGGAGACGCGCACGGCCAGGGTATCGGCGGAGTCTGGTTCATCGCGACGGCCAACGGCAAGCTGCCGTCAGCGTCCGCCTCCCCCAGCGCCAGTGAGTCGATGGGCTACTAGGCGCTTGCTCAGCCGGGAGCGGGGCCCCTCCCGCGCCCGGCTGCACTCCCCACCATCTCCGCCAGCCGGACGAGCTGGGCCTCGTTTGCCGCGTTGGTGAGCGGCAGGCTTGAGGCGAGATGCCCATCGGGCCGCACGACCCAGGCCCGCGGTCCGGCGGACCCGTAGATGGGTGTCAGCCCCTCGTCCGCGATCACCTCCACGGAGAGCGGCCAGGCCGCCTCGCCGCTGGCGGTCGCGAGCCCCCGGGGCGCGGCGGCCAAGAGCACGACGAACGACCGCCCGAAGCAGTCCTTCAGGCGGCTTCCGTCGCCCAGCTGAGCGTCGGGGGCCACCGCTCCATAGCGTGGCAGGGAGGGATCCTCGGGGCCCGATTCGACGATCGGCGACCCGCCGTATGAAAACGGCTCGGCGAGTCGGCCCGAGTTCACCCGCCTGCGCAGTGCGGCGAAGCGGGTGCTCCCGCGCAGGATGAGGTTGCGCCACAAGCGTTGCCACGCTCCGCGCGGCGCCATGAAGCGCATCGTGGCGTCGGTGACGGCCAGGTTCTCCTCCGCGGCCGGACGCCGCTCGGCTTCGTAGGTGTCGAGGAGCGCCTCGGGCGCCTCGCCGTGAAGCACGGTGGCGAGCTTCCAGGCCAGGTTCTCGGCATCCGCGGCGCCGGAGTTGAGGCCCCTGGCTCCGAAGGGCGCGTACAGGTGCGCCGCGTCCCCCGCCAGGAAGGCGTTCCCCCGCCGGAAGGCGTCCGCCAGCCGCTGGTGGAATCGGTAGACGGTCATCCAGGCGAGGTCGTAGTCCGTGTCGGGGCCGACGACCGCGCGAATCCGCCGATCGAGCCGGCCGTCCGTGCGCTCCGCGTCGATGTCCGTCTCCGGCGGGATCTGCCAGTCGATCCGCCACGTGTCCCCCGGCTGGGGGTGGATCAGGACCTGGCGACCGGGGTTCCAGGGAGGGTCGAAGAAGAAGCGCCGCTCGTTGGGAAACGGCAGACGGGCCCGGATGTCGCAGATCAGGAAGTGGTCGTCGTGGGTGTGGCCCGGAAAGTCGACGCCTAACAGGTCGCGCACCGTCGAGTGAGCGCCATCGGTGCCGACCACGTAGCGCGCCACAAGCTCGGCAGGCCCGGCGTCGGCGGCCAGCGCGAGGCGAACGCCGGCGCCGTCATCGGTCAGGCCTTCGAGCCGATGCCCCCAGCGCAGGTCGACGCCCAGCTCGCGACATCGGTCCAGGAGGAGCTCCTCCACCTCGGTCTGACTGATGTTGACGAAGGGTGGGAAGTGGTCTGAGGAGGTGCCCGGCAGCTCGACGCTGAACAGCTCGCGCGTGCCGTAGTAGGTGCGGCCGATGCGCCATTGGACGCCACGCTTGGCGACGCGCTCCCCGATGCCGATCCGTGCCCAGATCTCGAGGGTCTCGCGCTGCATGCAGAGCGCCTTCGACCCTTCAGCCAGGTGACGAGGGGTCTGCTCCAGGAGCGTGACGCGGACCCCGAGCTGCGCCAGGCGCGCCGCCAGCGTCAAGCCCACCGGCCCGGCTCCCACGACGGCGACCTGGGTGTCGGGAATCACAGACTCCCGTCGCACCTCTCAGCCCTGCAGGGCATCCCACACCTGGCGGTCGCGCTCCGCGGTCCAGATCCGTGGATGGTCGATGCCTTCGAGCTCGTCCCAGGCGCGCTGGACGTTGAAGGGCATGGTGTGATCGAAGATTGGATAGCCGGCGTAGCGCGGTGCGAGCTGGGCGTGCACCAGCTCGAAGGCGTCCTTCAGCGTCCCACCCTGGTGCAGGACGTCGCGCGTGCCACGCAGCGTGGTCTGCAGGAAGGCCCGCGTGTCCTCGATGGCCTGGTCGACGGCGTCGCCCCGGACGACCGGGCCCCGGCCCCCCACGATCTGGTTGGCGCGAAGCGCCCGAACCGCATCCAGCGTCGGGCCCGACCAGTCGGCGATGTGCGCGTCGCCCATGTACGGAGCGGCCTGCGCCTCGACCAGGTCGCCCGCGAAGAGGATGCGCTCATTCGGAAGCCACACGACCAGGTCACCGGAGGTGTGACCGCGCCCGAGGAACCGCAGTTCCACGCGTCGCCCATCGACCTCCAGGCGCATCTCATCCTCGAAGGTGTGGGTTGGGCGCGTGAGCCCGGGAATGGTGTCGGCACCCTCGAACAGGCGCGGCATACGGCCCTGCTCGCTCGCCCAGTCCTCCAGCCCGCGTTCCTCGATCAGCGCGGCGGTCATGGTGGTGGTGATGGTCCGATGGGCCCCGAACGCCGACGCGCCAAGGACGCGCACGGCGTGATAGTGCGTGGGCACCAGGTCGCCGAACGGGGCCTGGCTGATCGAACGGACAACGTCAATCCAGCGCTGCGCCATGAGTGGGGTCGCCCGCGCCTCGATCGCCAGGATGCTATCGGCGCCGATCACGCAGCCGACATTGGGGTCGCCTTGGGCGGTATAGGCGTAGACGCCATCCGCCAGCTCCTCGAGCGTTGCCTCCTTCTCCCCCAGGTCCGCCGAGGAAGCAAACGGCTTCCGGCCGATACGGCTCATCATCCGATCATAGGCCGCCAATCCCATGGAAGGCCCAGATGAGACCCAATTCGCAGCGGTTGGTCGTTATGACCAGGCGCACTGGTCGCTGTCCTCACCGGAGAACTACAGGTCAGCTTCCTGAGTGGTATCCATGATTTCCAACGGGGCGTTTGGTGGCGCCAGGGGCAAACAACGCTCAGGCGCTGAGAATTGTGCATCTATGCCTGGGAAGGTGGGTCTGACAGATAGGCGAAGTGGGTGCGGGGTGCTCCCGGCCGTGTCGGGCAGTCGGCTGCGCCAAGTCCGAGAGCACCGAAGCTCTAGACGTCCGAGTAGAGGAAGAACTCGTATGGGTGCGGACGGAGCGCCACTTCCTTCGCGGAGGAGCGCTTCAGGTCGAGCCACACGTCGACCAGGTCGCGGGTGAAGACCTCGCCCCGGTACAGGAACGCCTGGTCGCTCTCCAGCGCATCGAGGGCCTCCTCCAGTGAGCCGGGGACGTTGCGAATAGAGGCCCGCTCGGGGCCTTCCAGCTCGTAGAGGTCCTTGTCGATGGGTGCGGGCGGCTCGATGCGGTTGATGATCCCGTCGAGGCCGGCCATCAGCTGGGCTGCGAAGGACAGGTAGGGATTGCATGAAGGGTCCGGTGAGCGGAACTCCAGCCGACGGGCGGATGGCTTGGAGAAGTAGGTGGGGAT